>NZ_JBFUBK010000178.1:0-6560 GCF_056405815.1 Pseudomonas sp. P1_F1_2
GGTGATCTACCTGGTACGCGGCACCGACGTGCGTCACTTGGGTCTCAAGCGCATGAAGGAAGAAGTTGAAGGAACAAGCGGTGAAACCGCTAATGTTCCGGGCAAAGCTGACGATAAGTAAGACTGCCCAAGAAAAACGCCCGGTCCTTTGGCCGGGCGTTTTTGCAGGTGGTTTTCGACGTTAGAAGCAGCACCCGCGAACGAAAAGTCCCGGCGTGACTGAAGGTTTTTGGCAATGTGCCATCAGCAAGACGGTATGCTTGCCGGGATTTTTTCGAGGGGTGATGGATGAGCAAGATCAGCATATTGGTGGTGGACGATGCAGCGTTCATTCGTGACCTGGTAAAAAAGTGCCTGCGTAACTACTTCCCGGGTATTCGCACCGAAGATGCCATCAACGGCAAGAAGGCTCAGGCCATGTTGGCCAGGGAAGCGTTCGACCTGGTCCTGTGCGACTGGGAGATGCCGGAAATGTCTGGCCTGGAACTGCTGACCTGGTGCCGCGAGCAGGACAATCTCAAGACCATGCCCTTCGTGATGGTCACCAGCCGTGGCGACAAAGAGAACGTGGTCCAGGCGATTCAGGCCGGCGTTTCCGGCTATGTCAGCAAGCCGTTCACTAACGAGCAACTGTTGACCAAGGTCAAGCAGGCCCTGAACAAGGTCGGCAAACTTGATGCCTTGATGAGTGGCGCGCCGACCAAGATGAACTCGGCCTTCGGTAACGACTCCCTGAGCGCGTTGACCGGTGGCAAGGCTGCCGTGGTCGCACCGACTCCGGCTGCCGCACCGTCTAAAGGTCTGCTCAACAGCCCACCGGTCAAGGCACCGGCTACTGCCGCAGCGCCTGCCGGCGGTCGCGGTCAAGGTCAGCTGCGTTTGCCCAGCGGCATTCAGCAATGCGTGATCAAGGCCTTGAGCATCAAGGAAGCGCTGCTGGTGATCAAACGCACCGACACGCTGCCGCAGATCCTCGACAGCGCGGTACTCGACCTGGAGCAGGGTGAGAACGCTGAAATCGCCCGCCTCAACGGATACCTGCACGCGGTCGTCGCCCACGAGCCAAAACCCGACAGCGACTGGTTGCAACTGACCTTCCGCTTCGTCGACCAGGATGCTCAGAAGCTCGATTACATCTCCCGCCTGATTGCTCGTGGTACCGCGCAGAAGCATTTCATACCGGGCGCGTGATCTTCGCCGCCTGACAGTCCGCCATCGCGAGCAGGCTCGCTCCTACATGATCGTTCCCACGCTCTGCGTGGGAAGGCCTCCCCGGACGCTCCGCATCTGCTTCGCTGCATCCCCGCACGAAGCGTGGGAGCGATCATTTGAAACATCTGTCGACTAGCCGGGTCCATTGCACCTGCTAGGCTCCATTTGATGCCTTACTCGACAGAATCCTGCCCATGTTCACGCGACTGCTGTTTTTTTGTGGGCTGTTTATGGCCGCCACCTCGGCGATGGCCGTGACGGTCTACAAGTCCACCGATGCCAATGGCGTGGTCTCCTACAGTGACCGTCCCACCAAAGGCTCGAAGGTGTTCGTTTTTCAGGATCGGATGGAAGAGCACCTTGAACGTCAGGTGTACCTCGTGTTCATGAAGAAGGACGGTGTGCACAGTGTGTAYGTGCGCAATAACCTGTATGCGCCGGTTGAGGTCGGGTTGGGTTTCACCGGGTTGAAGAACGTCAGCGGCGCCCCGAGTCGACCTATTCGCAAGGTGTTGCCGGCGCGCAGCAGCATTCGTGTCGCAGTGCTCACGGCGGCGCAGGCCGGAAGACCGCTCGTGTACACCCCGAAGTTCGAATATTCCCTGGGCGACCCATCAGGGGCCGCCATGGTGGGCTATCGCTACCCGCTGCCCTGGCGGGGCGGTCCGTTTCGCGTGAGTCAGGGCGCCAATGGCCAATACAGTCACTTCGGGCCGAAGAATCGCTACGCCATGGACATCGTCATGCCGGAGGGCACGCCGATCATTGCAGCGCGTGGCGGCGTGGTGGTGAAAACCGAGAGCGGGCAGAGCGGGCGCGGCACGGACCCGTCGGGCAATTTCGTACGGGTGCTGCACAACGACGGGACCATGGGCGTGTATTTGCACCTCAAGCGAGGCTCGGTCTGTGTTCGCGAGGGGCAACAAGTGACGGTGGGCAGTGCGCTGGGGTTGTCGGGCAATACCGGCAACAGCAGCGGGCCGCACCTGCACTTTGTAGTGCAACGCAATACCGGGCTGGGGCTGGTATCAATTCCGTACCAGTTCAAGCAACCGGTCGGGGTGTTGCCCAACTTTGCGTTGGGCAAGAAGTGAAGGCGACACCGATCCCTGTAGGAGCCGAGCTTGCTCGCGATAGCGGTGTGTCAGACACGGTGATGTTGGATATTAAGCCGTCATCGCGAGCCAGCTCGGCTCCCACAGGTTTTGGGCTTAATCGAGCATCAACACCTTGGCCAGAATGATCTTCGGCCCTTTCATCTTCTTGATGATGATCCGCAAGCCTTCGACTTCCAGTACTTCTTCCTCTTCCGGCACCCGCTTCAGGCTTTCGTAGACCAGCCCGGCGAGGGTTTCAGCTTCGACGTGATCCAGATCGATGCCCAACAGGCGTTCGACCTTGAACAGCGGCGTATCGCCACGCACCAGCAGTTTGCCCGGCTGGTAGGCGAGGATCCCGCGCTCGGCCTTGCGGTGTTCGTCCTGAATGTCGCCGACCAGTACTTCCAGCACGTCTTCCATGGTCAGGTAGCCGATGATGTTGCCGTCGGCCTCCTCAACCACCGCGAAGTGCGAGCCGCCCTTGCGGAACTGCTCCAGCAATTGCGACAGCGGCATGTGCCGCGAAACGCGCTCCAGTGGACGGGTCAGTTCGGCCAGGTTGAACGACTCGGGGATATGGTCCAGCGCCGCCAGTTCCAGCAGCAGGTCCTTGATGTGCAGCAGACCGACGAACTCCTGACGATCGCTGTCGTACACCGGGTAACGGCTGAACTTGTGGCGACGGAACATCGCCAGGATTTCCTTGAGTGGCGCATTGAATTCCAGCGTCACCAGGTCTTCGCGGGAGTTGGCCCAGTCGACCACTTCCAGCTCGCCCATTTCCACCGCCGAAGCCAAAACGCGCATGCCTTGGTCGCTCGGGTCCTGGCCACGACTGGAGTGCAGGATCAGCTTCAACTCTTCGCGGCTGTAATGGTGCTCGTGATGCGGGCCGGGTTCACCCTGGCCGGCGATACGCAGAATCGTGTTGGCGCTGGCGTTCAACAGGTAGATGGCCGGGTACATGGCCCAGTAGAACAGGTACAGCGGCACCGCGGTCCAGAGCGACAGCAGCTCGGGTTTGCGAATGGCCCAGGATTTGGGGGCCAGTTCACCGACCACGATGTGCAGGTACGAAATGATGAAGAACGCGGTGAAGAACGACACGCCCTTGACCACTTCGGCGGACTCAACACCAACGGCGCTCAGCAGCGGTTCCAGAATGTGCGCGAACGCCGGTTCACCGACCCAGCCAAGGCCCAGGGAGGCGAGGGTGATACCCAATTGGCACGCCGACAGGTAGGCATCGAGCTGACTGTGAACGGTGCGCAGGATATGCCCGCGCCAGCCGTTTTTATCGGCGATGGCCTCGACCCGGGTCGAGCGCAATTTGACCATGGCAAATTCGGCCGCAACGAAAAATCCGTTGAGCAAAACCAGGATCAGAGCAAAAAGAATCATGCCGAAATCGGCGAAGAGTGTTGCGAGGGTCAAGCCAGGGGAAGGGTCCATGATGGAGTTTTGCGGGTTCCGTGTATTCAAGAGGAATGGAAAAAGTGCACCTGAAAGGCAGGCACAAGTCAGCCAATGTAGCGGCTGACTCGGTAATTGCCTAGTGGCCAGTGCTGGCCGGTATCAGTCGGCGGTCTTGAGGACCTGCAATTTGGCCACCTGCGCCGGCGCAAAGTGGCAGGTAAAGGTACTGCCATGCCCCGGCACACTGCTGATTTCCATCCGCGCACGGTGGCGCAGCAACACGTGTTTGACGATGGCCAGGCCCAGGCCGGTGCCGCCGGTGTTGGAATTGCGGCTGGAGTCGACGCGGTAGAAACGTTCGGTCAGGCGCGGCAGGTGTTTGCTGTCGATGCCGATCCCGGAGTCCTGCACGCTCAGGTGCGCGCCTTGCTCGTCAGCCCACCAGCGAATGCGGATAGAGCCTTCGGCCGGGGTGTATTTCACCGCGTTGAACACCAGGTTGGAAAACGCACTGCGCAGTTCCGCTTCACTGCCCTTGAGCAAAATCCTCGGGTCGGCTTCAAGCGTGATGTGCTGGTTTTTCTGGGCGGACAACTGCTGGGCGTCGCTCTTGATGGACTGCAACAAGCCGTCAATTACCACGGGTTGGTTGTCCGACGGGTAATCGGTGGCTTCCAGTTTGGCTAGCAGCAGCAAGTCATTGAGCAATGTCTGCATGCGCCCGCCTTGTTGCTGCATCTGCTGCAAGGCGCGGGTCCAGCGCGGATTCACTTCCTCGGCATTGTCGAGCAGGGTTTCCAGATAGCCGCAGATCACCGTCAGCGGCGTGCGCAACTCATGGGAGACGTTGGCGATGAAGTCTTTACGCATTTGTTCCAGCTGATGAATGCGTGTGACGTCGCGCACCAGCATCAAGTGTTCGTTGTTGCCGTAGCGTGTGATGTACAGCTGAATGCGCACGCGATCATTGGTTGGCGACGGGATTTCCAGCGGTTCGGCGTAGCTGCTCTGCTCGAAATATTCCTTGAAGCGCGGGTGGCGCACCAGGTTGGTCACTGGCTGGCCGCTGTCTTGCGGGGTCTTGAGGCCGAGCAGGGTTTCGGCGGCGCGGTTCCACCATTCCAGGTTGCCATCGCTGTCGAGCATGATCACCGCGTCTTTGAGCGCGGCGGTGGACTCCTGGACCCGGTCGATCACCGCTTGCAGACGCCCGCGTACCCGTTGGTCGCGGCGTTGCAGGTGATAAATGCTGTCGAATACCTCGCCCCACAGGCCATAGCCGTCGGGCGGTGCTTCATCGGGTGTGTGCAGGCGCAGCCATTCGTGCAGGCGCAGCAGTTGCTTGAGGGTCCAGGCCAGATAAATGCCCAGGCCTGCGGCGAGGCTCCAGCCGTAGTAGCCGGTAATCAGGCCGATCACCAGGCAACCGGTGACCAGTAACAGCATGTGGCGAATCAGGGTGCCATGCCAGTTTTGGTTCACGGAAACATGCGTCCTTGTCGGCTTGTCGGGCGGGTAAGGGCAGTATCAGGCCTTGGTGGAAAACCGGTAGCCTGTACCGCGCACGGTTTGTACCAGATTTTCATAAGCATCGCCGAGGGCTTTGCGCAGACGACGGATGTGCACGTCGACGGTGCGTTCTTCGACGTAGACATTGCCGCCCCAGACCTGATCCAGCAATTGCCCACGAGTGTAGGCACGTTCCTGGTGGGTCATGAAAAACTGCAGCAGGCGGTATTCGGTCGGGCCCATCTCGGCAGGTTTGCCGTCGATGGTCACGCGGTGGCTGATCGGGTCCAGCAGCAAGCCGCCGACTTCAATCGGCGCCTCGCCATCGGTGGGGCCGGCACGGCGTAGCACGGCTTTGAGGCGGGCTACCAGTTCGCGTGGGGAAAACGGCTTGGTGATGTAGTCGTCAGCGCCGACTTCCAGGCCCTGGATCTTGTTGTCCTCTTCACCCTTGGCGGTGAGCATGATGATCGGGATGTCCCCGGTCAGCTCATCACGCTTGAGACGGCGGGCCAACTCGATACCGGAGGTGCCGGGCAGCATCCAGTCGAGCAGGATCAAGTCCGGCTTGCGGTCGACGATGATGGCATGGGCCTGCTGAGAGTTCTCGGCCTCCAGGCAGTCATAGCCGGCCATTTCCAACGCAACGGCGATCATTTCGCGAATGGGCGCTTCGTCGTCGACGATCAGAATGCTCCTGCCAACCATGCCTTAATCCTCTTGTCATTTAACTGTCTTGCGCCGCATTAGATAACGGAATTATTGCAGTCGTGTGACAGTATTTTAGACGCCCGGCGATTGTCATGAACCTGGACTAAGCTCTAAGTCCGAATCCTGACAACCACAAAAGGAAGGTTTCCATGAAGCAATACTCGTATTCCTTTAAGGCCCTGATGCTTAGTGCGGTCCTGGCTTTGCCAACGATGGCCTTCGCAGCTGATCCTGTGATGATGAAAGACGGCATGATGGTCGACCATAAAGGCATGACCCTGTACACGTTCGACAAGGACACTGCCGGCAAGTCCTCGTGCACCGGTGAGTGTTTGGAGTACTGGCCACCGTTCATTGCAGAGGCGGGCGCCAAGCCTGAAGGTAAATGGTCAATCATCAAGCGTGACGATGGCAGAATGCAGTGGGCCTACGGCGGCAAACCGTTGTACTACTTCAAGAAGGACGAGAAAGCCGGGGAAATGAAGGGTGACAAGATGAAAGATGTCTGGCACGTCGTTCGCGAGCATATGTAACGGAAGTTGCGAACCTTAATGGATCGTAGCCCGGTAGCAGCTGGCGTAGCCTGCGTCCGGCTGCGCAGCAGTCGTAAAG
>NZ_JBFUBK010000179.1:0-6304 GCF_056405815.1 Pseudomonas sp. P1_F1_2
TGATTTTTTTATCGCCGGTGACGGCCTCATCGCGAGCATGCTCGGCTCCTACTGTGCATTGCGTGCTCTTGTAGGAGCCGAGCTTGCTCGCGATGAGGCCTTCACCGGCGATAAAAAAATCAGCCCGCCAACAACCACACGCCAGTCGCCGCCGAAGCCGCGCCCGCCAATCGAACCAATGGCGCAGCCGCTTGCGGCAGCAAGCGAACGACCGCATACCCGGTCGCATGCAACGCCGCCGTTGCCGCCACAAAACCTGCCGCATAGGCCCAAGGGCTCGACATGTCCGGCAACTCCAACCCATGCGCCACACCGTGGAATAGCGCAAACAGCGCCGTCGCCCCCACCGCTACRCTCAATGGCGGACGAACGGCCAACGCCACCGCCAGCCCCAGCGCCAGCACCGACGCGGCAATCGCGCCTTCCAGCGCCGGCAGGTTCAGCCCTTCAAAGCCCAGCAGGCCGCCGATCAGCATAGTACCGACGAAGGTGCCGGGCAGCGCCCAGCGCGCCGCACCTTTTTGCTGAGCGGCCCACAAGCCGACCGCAACCATTGCCAGCAAGTGGTCGAGGCCGCCAATCGGGTGGCTGATGCCGGCGATCAAGCCGTTGTCACCATGACCCGGATGGGCGAAGGCGATGGCCGGGGTCAACAGCAGGGCCATGGCGCCCAGAATGCGTTTCAGTGTCATGGATAAGCTTCCTTGTTGATAAGTCGTGATCAGGCGGCTGTCAGCAGGCCCTGGCGTTCGATAAAGGCGATGATCTCTTCAAGGCCCAGTCCGGTTTTCTGGTTGCTGAACACAAACGGTTTGCCGTTGCGCATGCGTTTTGTGTCGCTGTCCATCATCTCCAGCGAGGCACCCACCAGCGGCGCGAGGTCGACCTTGTTGATTATCAGCAGATCGGATTTGCAGATCCCCGGCCCGCCCTTGCGCGGGAGTTTGTCGCCGGCCGACACGTCGATCACGTAGATGGTCAGGTCGGACAATTCCGGGCTGAACGTTGCCGACAGGTTGTCGCCACCGGACTCCACCAGAATCAGGTCCAGCCCCGGAAAGCGGCGGTTGAGTTGATCCACGGCTTCGAGGTTGATCGAGGCGTCTTCGCGGATCGCCGTGTGCGGGCAGCCGCCGGTTTCCACGCCGATGATTCGCTCGGGTGCCAGGGCTTCGTTGCGCACCAGAAAATCGGCGTCTTCGCGGGTGTAGATGTCGTTGGTGACGACCGCCAGGTTGTAGCGCTCGCGCAGGGCCAGGCACAGGGCCAGGGTCAGGGCGGTTTTGCCGGAACCGACCGGGCCGCCGATACCGACACGTAGAGGTTGTGTGTTCATGTGATTCTCCAAGCTAAAAGGCCCTAGGAACGGAACAGACGGCTGTACTGGCGCTCATGGGCCATGCACGCCAGGGACAGGCCAAAAGCGGCGCTGCCATAGTGTTCGGGGTTGATTCGGGTGGCGTCCTGCTGGGCTTGTTGCAGCAGCGGCAGCAATTCACTGGTCAGGCGTTGGGCGGCTTGCTGGCCCAGCGGCAGGGTTTTCATCAGTACGGCCAATTGGTTTTCCAGCCAGCTCCAGAGCCACGCGGCCAGCGCATCCTGGGGACAGATTCCCCAGGCCCGTGCCGCCAGCGCCCAACCGAGGGCCAGATGCGGTTCGGGGCGTTGGTCGAGGAAGGCGCGAGCCGGCGCGTCCAGCTCCGGTAAACCGTTGAGCAGTTGCTGCAAGGAATAGCCCATCTGTCGGCTCTCTTGATGCAGCTCGCGGGTTTCCCGACTGGCACGGTGTTGTTCACAGCGTCGGAGCAATTCGGGCCAGTTCTCTTCGGCCGCCGCCGTGCAATGGGCAAGCAGCAGCGGCGCCTCGAACCGTGCCAGGTTGAGCAGCAATTGATCACTGATCCAGCGTCGTGCGCCGTCCGCATTGCTTACGCGACCGTTTTCCACCGCCATTTCCAGACCCTGGGAATAGCTGTAGCCGCCAATCGGCAGCTGCGGGCTGGCCAGGCGCAGCAGCGCCCAGGCCGGGTTCATAAGCGGACGCCGAACTGGTGCAGTTTCGGCGGATAGTTGAAATCTTCGTCACCGTGCCGGGAGTGGTGGTGGCCTCCGCCATAGGCGCCGTGTTCCGGCTGGAAAGGTGCTTCGAGGCTTTCGACCTTGGCATCCAGCTGTTCGAGCATGGCTTTGAGCACGTAATCGTCGAGCAGGCGCAGCCAGCCATCACCGACCTGCAGGGCGACATGGCGATTGCCGAGGTGATAGGCGGCGCGAGTCAGCTCGAAGGCATTGGCGCAGGTAACGTGCAGCAATTGTTCGGGGCGGGCGCAGACACGCACGATGCGCCCGTCTTCGGCTTGCAGGCATTCGCCGTCATACAGGGGCGGCTGTCCGCGCTCCAAAAACAACCCGACGTCTTCACCTTCGGCACTGAAACAGCGCAAACGGCTTTTGCTCCGGGCTTCGAAGGTCAGGTGCAATTCGGCGGCCCAGACGGGTTGAGGGTCGATTCTGCGATGAATCACCAGCATCGGAAGGCTTCCAGCAATGGACATTGCTGAGGCTAGAGCAAGGGGCTTGCCAATCGGGCAATACGTAGGAAATACCTGTCGGAGTGCAGGGGGTGGTGTGCAAAGTTGGTTGAAGTTGGTGCGAGGAGGGGTGTGGTGCACCAATTTGCGGCGCACAAAAAAAGATCGCCATTGAGGCGATCAATTCAGGCGGTCATTCGGTGCTGCCGAGTCCTTGCCAATGCTTCAAACCGATAAAGATAAAGCGCAGTTGCTGAGTGATTTTCGCTTGAGGTGTCAAATGTTCAGGCAGCGCCTCGGCCGGCGGATCAATGATCTCGGGCAAGGTCGCAAACACACTTTTGACGATCAGATCAGCCATGACGCTCAGGCCGCCAATGTCGAGGTGTTGCAGCTTGGGCATCAAGGACAGGTCGGCTGCCAGGTCCGAGCTGATGTCTTCGCGCAAACGTGCGATGGCCTGGCGTACCGGCAGTGATCCGCCGTACTGCTCGCGGGCCAGAAACAGGAATTGCGAGCGATTGGCGCTGACCACGTCGAGAAAGATCCGTACCGACGCATCAATAATGCCGCCCATGACGAATTCGTTATGGCGCACCAGGCGAATGGTTTCACGGAAGGTCTGACCGACTTCGCTCACCAGCACCAGCCCCAGTTCGTCCATATCGGCGAAATGCCGGTAGAAACCGGTGGGCACGATGCCGGCGGTTCTCGCTACTTCGCGCAGGCTGAGACTGCCGAATCCTCGGCCGCATTCCATCAGGTGGCGTGCAGCGTCCATCAGGGCGTTGCGGGTCTGTTGTTTCTGTTCGGCGCGGGGCAGCATCGCAAGGGTGTTTTCTGGACAAGACAGCGGCGCACTCTAGCAAATCGGCTTCGCTGGCGTCGAACGACTATCGGGGGATCAAGCGGGGAAACATGGCTTCTCTATAAGTCAAAAGCCCAATCCGGGGATTGGGCTTTTTTTCAGGGCCGCCATGGGCTTAGCTCACAGCGCTGTTGCGTTCGATCACACGGTCACCACCGCCTTCAGCCAGGGTTTGGCCTTGTGGGGTGCGGTCGGAACCGCCTTCAGCCAGGGTCTGGCCTTGTGGGGTACGGTCGGAGCCACCTTCAGCCAGGGTTTGGCCTTGTGGAGTACGGTCCGAACCATCTTGGGTGATCAAGCCTTTTTCTTTCAGGCGATCGTTACCGCCTTCGGCAAGTGTCTGGCCTTGTGGGGTGCGGCTGGAACCATCGGCGGCAACGGTTTGGCTGAACACCGATTGGTTGTCTTTGACTTGCGGAGTGGCCTGATCCGCGGCTGGCAAAGCGAAAGCGGTGCTGGCTAGCATCGAGAGGGTCAGGCTAAGCAGTAATTGGCGTTTCATGATGGGTTGCTCCTTGGGGGGGCGATAAAGTGGGTACGAGGGCAATGCTACTCTCGATAAATCGATATGAAAGTTCATAACCGCAATGGTAATAATCAACAGAATTGATTGTTCTGCTGAGAGCCTCTAAACCGGGCGTTTTCGGCGAGTGTTTTTGCACCGAGGTGGGTATTTCCGACTCACTCGCGCCGCACAAAAGTGCGGGTGGGGTAACGCCGTTTAGAGCGCGCAGGTTGATCGCGCCCGATTATTTGAACGTTAATTGGCTTTTCGGTTAAACCTGCGCACCTTTTCCCAGTCCTAGATTTCATGGCAGGCCGGTTCTGGCCTAACGTTTCACACGTGCGTCGCGGTCAGGACGCTCAGTCGTTTCAAGGAGCCCTGTGCAATGACGCGCCCCCCTAAAATTGTTGCCTGGATCTTTGCCAGCCTGGTTGTTCTGCTGGCGATACTCGTACTGGTCATCGTGTTCTTCGATTGGAACCGGATCAAACCCGCGATAAACAACAAAGTCACCGAAGAACTGCACCGAGCATTCGCCATCAATGGCAACCTCGCGGTGGTCTGGCAGCGCGAGCTCGACGAGGCTGGCTGGCGGGCCTGGGTGCCGTGGCCGCATGTGGTCGCCGAAGACTTGAGCCTGGGCAACCCGGACTGGTTGAAGCAGCCGCAGATGGTCACCCTCAAACGCGTAGAGCTACGTATTTCACCGCTCGCCTTGCTGGCGCAGCGGGTGGTGATCCCGCGAATCGACCTGACCGAGCCGAACGCCAACCTGCAGCGCCTGGCCGATGGTCGCGCCAACTGGACGTTCAAATTCGACCCCAAGGACCCGAACGCCGAACCTTCGAACTGGGGGGTGGACATCGGCGCGATCGGCTTCGACAAAGGCCATGTCACCCTCGACGATCAGAGCTTGAAGACTCAACTGGATGTGCTGATCGACCCGCTGGGCAAACCCGTTCCGTTCAGTGACATCGTCGGTGACAAAGCGGCGAAAACCGCACAGGAAAAGGGGGCCGCGCCACAGGACTACGCCTTCGCGCTCAAGGTCAAAGGCCAGTACCACGCGCAGAAACTCGAAGGCTCCGGCAAGATCGGTGGGTTGCTGGCCCTGCAGGATGCGGCCAAGCCGTTTCCCCTGCAGGCCCAGGTGAAAATTGCCGATACCAGCGTCGAGTTGGCCGGCACGTTGACCGATCCCCTGAACCTCGGCGCGCTGGATCTGCGACTGAAATTGGCTGGCACCAGCCTGGGCAATTTGTATCCGCTGACCGGCGTGACGCTGCCGGATACACCGCCTTACGCCACCGACGGGCACTTGATCGCCAGGCTGCATGAGCCCAGCGGCGCAGTGTTCCGCTATGAAGAATTCAACGGCAAGATCGGTGAGAGCGACATCCATGGCAGCCTGGCTTATGTCGCCAGCCAGCCTCGGCCGAAACTCAGCGGTTCATTGCTCTCCAATCAATTGCTGTTTGCCGACCTTGCACCGTTGATTGGCGCCGACTCCAACGCCAAACAAAAGGAGCGCGGTGGCGACAGTAAACAGCCGCCGGACAAAGTGCTGCCGGTCGAAGAGTTCAAGACCGAGCGCTGGCGTGACATGGACGCCGATGTCGAATTCACCGGCAAGCGCATCGTCCACAGCGAAAAACTGCCGTTCAACGACCTGTATACGCACCTGGTCCTGACCGACGGGGAGCTGCGACTTGAGCCCCTGCGTTTTGGCGTGGCCGGGGGCAACCTGGAGGCGCAGATTCGCTTGAATGGCCGGACCGAACCGTTGGAAGGCCAAGCGAAACTCACGGCCCGCAAGTTCAAACTCAAGCAACTGTTCCCGACGTTCGAGCCGATGAAAACCAGTTTCGGCGAGCTCAATGGCGATGCCGACATTTCGGGGCGCGGCAACTCGGTGGCCAAGCTGTTGGGCAGTGCCAACGGCAATCTGAAAATGCTCATCAATGACGGGGCGATCAGCCGCGAGTTGATGGAATTGGCCGGGCTGAACGTCGGTAACTATGTGGTCGGCAAAATCTTTGGCGACAAGGAAGTGAAGATCAATTGCGCGGCGGCCGACTTCGATATCAAGACCGGGTTGGCGACCACGCGGCTGTTCGTCTTCGATACCGAGAACGCAATCATCTATATCGATGGCACCGCGAACATGGCCACGGAACAACTGGACCTGACCATCACGCCGGAGTCGAAGGGGTGGCGCCTGATTTCGTTGCGCTCGCCACTGTATGTGCGGGGCCCGTTCATCAAGCCGGATGCCGGGGTGAAAGCGGTGCCGCTGATGCTGCGCGGGGCGGGAATGGTCGCCCTGGGCGTGATCGCCGCTCCGGCGGCGGGGTTGCTGGCGTTGGTGGCACCCAGTGGTGACGCGCCAAACCAGTGTGC
>NZ_JBFUBK010000180.1:0-5569 GCF_056405815.1 Pseudomonas sp. P1_F1_2
GGAATGTATCCCGTGACGCTCCGCGTCACAGTGGACGCAGAGCGTCCATGGCGGCATTCCCACGCAGAGCGTGGGAACGATCAGTGACGATCAGTCAGAGGGGGCTTTTAGAGATCGCCGAGGCCGTCGATCAGCGCCTGATTCTGCTCCGGCGTACCAATCGAAATCCGCAGGAACTGCGCAATCCGCTCCTGCTTGAAGTGCCGGACAATCACGCCCTGCTCACGCAACTTCGCCGCGAGTCCTGCCGCATCATGCTGCGGGTGACGCGCGAAAATGAAGTTCGCCGCCGACGGCAGCACCTCAAATCCCTTCGCCTCCAACTGCCCGACTACCTTGTCGCGGCTGTCGATGACCAACCGGCACGTTTTGTCGAAGTACTCGCGATCCTCGAACGCCGCCGCAGCCCCCACAATCGCCAGTCGATCCAGCGGGTAGGAGTTGAAGCTGTTCTTGATCCGCTCAAGCGCTTCGATCAAATCCGGATGCCCCACCGCCAGGCCAACCCGCAGGCCGGCCAGGGAACGGGACTTGGACAGAGTCTGCGTCACCAGCAGGTTCGGATAACGATCCACCAGAGTGATCGCCGTTTCGCCACCGAAGTCGATGTAAGCCTCGTCTACGACGACCACCGAATCCGGGCTGGCCTTGAGGATTTGCTCCACCGCATCCAGCGCCAGCAGGCAGCCGGTCGGCGCATTCGGGTTAGGGAAAATGATCCCGCCGTTCGGCTTGGCGTAATCCGCCGGGTTGATCTGGAAGTGTTCGTCCAGCGGCACCGCGTCGAACTTGATGCCGTACAAGCCGCAATACACCGGATAGAAGCTGTAGCTGATATCCGGGAACAGCAGCGGTTGATCGTGTTGCAGCAAGCCGTGGAAAATGTGCGCCAGGACTTCATCGGAACCGTTGCCGAGGAATACCTGGTTGCTCTGCACCCCGTAGTACTTGGCCACGGCTTGTTTCAGCACATCGCTGTTCGGGTCCGGGTACAGACGCAGGTTGTCGTTCAGTTCGGTCTGCATCGCCGCCAAGGCTTTGGGTGATGGACCGTACGGGTTTTCGTTGGTGTTGAGCTTGACCAGTTTTGCCAGTTTCGGCTGCTCGCCCGGCACGTAAGGCACCAGATCCTTAACGAACGAGCTCCAGAATTTACTCATGTTCAGTTTCCCTTTTGCTCGTCGATGATGCGGTACTCGGCGCTACGGGCGTGGGCGGTCAGCGACTCGCCACGGGCCAGCACGGACGCGGTCTTGCCCAGTTCCGACGCCCCCTGCTCGGAGCAGAAGATGATCGACGAGCGTTTCTGGAAGTCATACACGCCCAACGGCGAGGAGAAGCGCGCGGTGCCGGAAGTCGGCAATACGTGGTTCGGACCGGCGCAGTAATCACCCAGGGCTTCGGACGTGTGACGGCCCATGAAAATCGCGCCGGCGTGACGGATCTTCGGCAACCAGGCCTGCGGATCTGCAACCGACAACTCCAGGTGTTCCGGCGCAATGCGGTTAGCCACTTCGATGGCTTGCTCCATGTCGCGCACCTGGATCAATGCACCACGGCCATTGATCGACGTTTCGATGATCTCGGCACGCTCCATGGTCGGCATCAATTTGCTGATGCTCGCGGCGACCTTGTCGAGGAATTCCGCGTCCGGGCTGACGAGAATGGCCTGGGCGTCTTCATCGTGTTCGGCCTGGGAGAACAGGTCCATGGCGATCCAGTCCGGATCGGTCTGGCCGTCGCACACCACAAGAATTTCGGACGGGCCGGCGATCATGTCGATACCGACCTGACCAAACACATGGCGCTTGGCGGTGGCGACATAGATGTTGCCGGGGCCGACCACTTTGTCGACTTTCGGCACGCTTTCGGTGCCGTAAGCCAGCGCGGCCACGGCTTGGGCACCGCCGATGGTGAACACCCGATCAACCCCGGCAATGCACGCCGCGGCCAGCACCAGTTCGTTGATTTCACCGCGCGGGGTCGGCACCACCATGACCACTTCGGTCACGCCAGCGACCTTGGCCGGAATCGCGTTCATCAACACCGAAGAGGGGTACGACGCCTTGCCGCCTGGAACATACAGACCGGCGCGATCCAGCGGCGTGACCTTCTGGCCCAGCACCGTGCCATCGGCTTCGGTGTAGCTCCAGGAATCCTGCTTCTGCTTCTCGTGGTAGCTGCGCACACGTGTAGCAGCTTTTTCCAGGGCTTCGCGCTGAGGCACGGTAATGCGCGTAAGCGCCAGTTCAAGACGTTCGCGCGGCAGGATCAAGTCCGCCATCGAGGCGACTTCCAGGCCGTCGAACTTCTGGGTGAACTCCACCAGCGCCGCATCGCCACGCTCGCGCACGGCTTTGATGATATCCAGCACCCGCTGATTGACCGAGTCGTCAGACACACTTTCCCAGCTCAGCAGATGATCCAGATGATGCGCGAAATCCGGATCAGCAGCGTTCAGTCGGCGAATTGCAGTCGGTGCGGTCATAGCGAGAGCCTCATAGAATTGGCAAAAACTCAGGCGCCCTAACTTAGCAGTCGTTTCCGCTTGGGCACCTGAGAATTCTGGCTATGAGGCGGATAGACGGGCGCGACTTAACGTCGCGCAGGTAAATCAGCCGCGGTGTCGAGACTCCACTGCCTTGCGCAGGGTGTCGATCAACGCCTGGATTCGGGCGTGTTGCATTTTCATCGAAGCTTTGTTGACGATCAGCCGGGAGCTGATGTCGGCAATGAAATCCTGGGGTTCCAGGCCATTGGCGCGCAGGGTGTTGCCGGTGTCGACCACGTCAATGATCTTGTCCGCCAGACCAATCAGCGGCGCCAGCTCCATCGAGCCGTACAGCTTGATGATGTCGACCTGGCGACCCTGCTCGGCGTAGTAACGCTTGGCAACGTTGACGAACTTGGTCGCCACCCGCAGGCGGCCCTTAGGCTCGACATCGCCGACACGGCCGGCAGTCATCAGCTTGCAGAGGGCAATTCGCAGGTCCAAAGGCTCGTACAAGCCCTGGCCGCCATATTCCATCAGCACATCTTTACCGGCGACACCGAGGTCCGCGGCACCATGTTCGACATACGTCGGCACGTCGGTGGCGCGCACGATCAGCAGACGTACGTCAGGCTGAGTCGTGGGGATGATCAGCTTGCGGCTCTTGTCCGGATTCTCGGTCGGCACGATGCCCGCTTCAGCCAGAAGCGGCAAAGTGTCGTCAAGGATGCGGCCCTTGGACAGTGCGATAGTCAACATGGGAAACGTCAGTCCTTATCAAGGTACTCATGTCCGGTCGCAAATGACGCCGGACACACATCGAGCCGGAAACCGGCTCGACTTCAACAATTCAACGGGCATGTCCTTATGCCCATGCAGCAGAAACTAGCCCGGTACGCGGCGGATCTTGGCGCCGAGCATTTGCAGTTTCTCTTCGATGCACTCGTAACCACGGTCGATGTGGTAGATGCGGTCGATCAGGGTGTCGCCTTCAGCGATCAGCGCCGAAATGACCAGGCTGGCCGAAGCACGCAGGTCGGTGGCCATGACTGGCGCGCCTTTGAGCTTCTCGGTACCGGTAACGATAGCCGTGTTGCCTTCGACCTGAATCTTGGCGCCCATGCGATGCAGTTCGTAAACGTGCATGAAGCGGTTTTCGAAGATCGTCTCGATCACGGCGCCTGTGCCTTCGGCAATGGCGTTGAGGGAGATGAACTGCGCTTGCATGTCGGTCGGGAACGCCGGGTACGGAGCGGTGCGCACGTTGACGGCTTTTGGCCGCTTGCCGTGCATGTTCAGTTCGATCCAGTCTTCGCCACAGGTGATTTCGGCACCCGCTTCACGGAGTTTTTCCAGAACGGCTTCAAGAATGGTCGGATCGGTATCCTTGACCTTCACACGGCCGCCGGTCACGGCAGCAGCGACCAGGTAAGTACCGGTTTCGATTCGGTCAGGCATCACTTTGTAAGTGGTGGTGTGCAGACGCTCGACGCCATCGATGGTGATGGTGTCGGTACCAGCGCCGGAAACCTTGGCACCCATGGCGTTCAGGAAGTTGGCCAGGTCGACCACTTCCGGCTCGCGCGCGGCGTTTGCCAACACACTGCGACCCTTGGCCAGGGCAGCGGCCATCATGATGTTTTCGGTACCGGTCACGCTGACGGTATCGAAGAAGAAGTGCGCACCGCGCAGGCCGCCTTCAGGCGCCTTGGCCTTGATGTAGCCGCCTTCGACGTCGATGACCGCGCCCATCGCTTCCAGACCACGGATGTGCAGGTCCACCGGACGCGAACCGATGGCGCAACCGCCAGGCAGTGCGACTTCGGCTTCACCGAAACGGGCAACCATAGGGCCCAATACCAGGATCGACGCACGCATGGTTTTAACCAGTTCGTACGGGGCGATCAGGGTCTTGATGGTGCGTGGGTCGATTTCGACGGCGAGCTTCTCGTCGATCACCGGCTCGATCCCCATCCGACCGAACAATTCGATCATGGTGGTGATGTCGTGCAGGTGCGGCAGGTTGGCCACGGTAACCGGGCCATCACACAGCAGGGTTGCAGCCAGGATCGGCAGGGCGGAGTTCTTTGCCCCGGAGATGCGGATCTCGCCATCAAGACGAGGACCGCCAGTAATAATCAATTTATCCATAAGAATCTCGACGCCCTTGGGCTCAGGTGCGCTCGGCCCAGGCCGCGCTGCTGAAAAATTTCATAGTGACCGCATGGATGCTGCCATCGGTGATCCATGGGTTCAAATGGGCATAGATCTGCTGTTGACGCTTCACCGGGCTCAACGCCGCCAGTTCATCGCTAATCACGTTCAGCTGGAAATTGCAGCCTTCGCCCTCAACTTCTACCAACGTTCCGGGCAGCTTTCCTTCAAGGAAGCTCTTCACTTCTACGGCCTGCATGCTCAACCTCAATCGGCGCCCTGTGCGCGCGGGTCGGACATCATACAAAAAAGCCCCGCGCCTGCGAACCCCGCGAAGCAGGACTCTGACCGGGGGCTTCTTAATAGATGCGTTTAGGGATGCGCCAACAGCTCGGTCAATTCGCTGACCTGAGCGATTTCACGCATGTCTTCCGGCATCCCGCGAATGCTCAGCGCCTTGCCGGCGGCCTGCGCATCACGGATGAAGCACAGCAGCAGCGACAAGCCGACACTGCTGGACTTCAACACCGCCGAACAATCGACCACCACTTCGGTCGCGGTACTGGCTTTGATCAGCGCCTGTCCCTGCTTGCGCAAGTCGGGGCCGGTCAGGTAATCCAGCATGCCGCTGAGCCGAAGCTCGCCGGTTTCACTCATGCGAATGGCCGACACACTCATTGGTTAGTGGTCTCGGTCGATGCCTTGGCTTTGGCGACTTCCCCGGCCCAGTTGTTGATGGTCTTGTCCAGGTCGTTGCCATTTCGCTGCATCGCATCAGCGAACTGATCGCGGAACAGCTTGCCAATGTTGATGCCATTGATGATGACGTTACGCAGTTTCCACTCGCCGTTGATCTTTTCCAGCGTGTAAGACACCGGGTAGATCGCGCCGTTGTTGCCCTTGACCGTCATGCCAACACTGGTG
>NZ_JBFUBK010000181.1:0-7023 GCF_056405815.1 Pseudomonas sp. P1_F1_2
GGCGCTGCGCGCCCGGCGGATAGCCCAGGTGGTGGCCGAGCTCAGCACTCAGGGCTCGCTCGATCAAAGCCTTCTTGAACGCCGCAGAGGCGTCCTCAATGGCTTCCGCTGTCATCGGTCCATCAGTGAATTGCTCGAGCAGCTCTTTCGGGATTTTCGGCAGCTCTCGCAACGCGGGTTTCTTCTTGGTTGGCATACATGCACCTCTTACTCATGTTATGCCCGAACACAAAATTTCTGACACCCCCTTACGGCGACTCACTTTTTTTTCAAACGCCAAAAAAAAGTAAGCAAAAAAAGGCTCGCCCCGAGCGTCCGGCCCCTCGCTGGGGCTCGGCGTTCCTTCGCTCCGGTATCCCTCCGGGGACACTGCCCTCCGGTCKGCTTCGCTWCGACCTACATGCAGCGTGTTCGACTGCGTCGAACGGCGCTACGCGCCACTCCCCGGATGAACACCTCCACTCAGCCTCCCGAAGGGGCGGGTGGATCAAGATCAAAAGCTGCAGGCGAGCTAACGCTCGGCCTGGTGAGTGGTGAGGGGCAAGAGCGGGTGTGGGGTGTTTTGCTTTTTGTGGGAGCGGGCTTGCCAGCGATGGCGGCCTGCCAGCCGACCGATCTCTTGCCGGTGTACCCATTCCCTGTAGGAGCCGGGCTTTTCCGCGATGGCGGCCTGGCAGCCGACCAACCTCTAGCAGATGGACCCGCTCCGACAGGGAATGTGCACTCATCCAAGCACTCCGTTTAATGGTGTTTAGCGTTACTTCCTGAAAGCCACAGAACCTTGCGCCGTTGCCTACGACTGCGCCAGAATCCGCCGGCTTGTGCGCTTTGACCCTGAACTCTATCGTTTCCGCATCGCTGCCAATCAGCGATCGGGTTTAGCGACCTGATCAGGTATAAGCGCAGCAACGCTCCGTCTTTATTGCAGGCATTGCATGTCTGTAGTTTCGATATGGTGGCTGTGCGCGGGAGGCCCTCGGGTCTGCCGGGTCTTATACCTCTCGGTTCGCTAACCTGCGTACAGCCGCCACCCTTACTTGTTTAGCGACAGGTTCTGGTGGCTCCATCAGGTATAAGGAGCTTCACCATGTTCAAAATCACACCCAATCCGCCAGAACCCGACGACGTTTCCCCCTACGAAACCACCGACTCCAAAAAGCTAAATACCGCCGCCGACCGCGCCCTCGATTTCTACCTCAAACCCGTCATCCCCAAAGACACGCCACGCAAACCCAGCACGATTTACCTCGTCGATCCCGAAACCGGTAACGAAACCCTGCTGGTCAACGCCTGCGAGTCATTGGCGTCCGCCAGCGTCATGCTGAGCGATTTCGCCGGGCAACTGAGCAGCCCGCAACGCCACCCCCTGCTCGGTATTCAACAGTCCGTGATGTTGGGTGAACTGGCGGTGAACCGGATGTTGGATAATTTCGATCCGCAGGGCTAACGACGTATCTGTACCGATCGTTCCCACGCAGAGCGTGGAAACGATCAAAAGAACGGCCTCACCAGAGGCCGTTTTTTGTGCCTGCAAGAAACCTTCCGGCAAAGCAGGTTCCTGTGGGAGCCGGGCTTGCCCGCGATGGCGGTCTTCCAGATCCACAAAAAGAGCACGTACATCCAATTTTTTGCGTCCCCCCACCGGCACTATCGAATCAAGTCCCGGCGCATCGCTGCCGGTGGTTTTTCATTTGTGCAGGTAGCCCATGAACGCATCGCGGTGGGATGAACAGGCTGAGGATTGGGGCCTGCTTTTTTTGCGGATCAGCAGCAGTTTGTTTTTGCTGTGGGTGCACGGTTTGCCGAAGCTGCTTAACTACAGCGCTCAACTGCAAGTCATCGAAGACCCTTTTCACATGGGCGTGAGCCTCACGCTGATGCTGGCGATTTTCGCCGAGGTGCTGTGCCCGCTGCTGATCATTGCCGGGGTGTTGGTGCGTTTGGCGTGCCTGCCGATTTTGACGTTGCTGCTGGTGGCGCTGCTGATTGTGCATCCGCAATGGAGTGTTGAAGAAGGGCAGTTCGGCTGGCTGCTGTTGATCCTGTTCACCAGCATTTTTATCGCCGGGCCGGGACGGCTGGCGCTCAATGTCCGATTCGCCGGAGTGTTGCGTTATGCCTGAATCCAATCGTTTCGAAGAAGTCGTGACCCTGGTCATCAAGCACCGGGTCAAGGCTGGATTTGAAGTGCCCTATGAAGCCTGGCTGCGCAACATCGTGAACATTGCCGGGCAACAGGAAGGGCACCTGGGCGTGGATGTGATGCGCGGTAAAAGTGCCGGGCTCGACATGTACACCTGCGTATTACGCTTTTGCACCACCGACGCGATGCAGCGCTGGCTCGACTCGCCGCAACGGCTGGCACTGGTCCAGGAGGCCACGCCGATGCTCGCCGACGGCGACCAGACCGAGGTCAACCCGGTCAAGGAATTCTGGTTCGCGCCGCAGGCAGTCACCACATCGCCACCGCCGCCGCGCTGGAAGCAAGCCGTGGTGACGCTGTTGGTCATTCTGCCGCACACCTTGCTGGTGCCACTGATCTGGGGGCCGCTACTACAGCTCAATGCGTTCCTCTCCAACTACGTGGTCGCGACGTTCCTGATCACGCTGACCATCGTCGTGTCGGTGGTGTACCTGTTCATGCCGATGGCGACGCGCCTGTTCGCGCCCTGGTTATCTCCTTCCACTCAGCCCAAGGAAACGCGATGAACGCCGATCTGATTTTGTTCAATGGCCAATTTCATACCGTTGACCGTGAAAACCCGCGCGCCAGTGCTGTAGCGATCCGCGACGGTCGTTTCGTCGCGGTCGGTACCGATGCCGAGGCCATGGCCCTGCGCGGCTCGGGTACGCAGGTCATCGACCTCAAAGGTCGCTGCGTCATTCCCGGCCTCAACGACTCGCACCTGCACCTGATTCGTGGCGGTTTGAACTACAACCTCGAACTGCGTTGGGAAGGGGTGCCGTCGCTGGCCGATGCATTGCGCATGCTCAAGGACCAGGCCGACCGCACGCCGACGCCGCAGTGGGTGCGGGTGGTCGGTGGCTGGAACGAATTCCAGTTCGCCGAAAAACGCATGCCGACCCTTGAAGAGCTCAATCAGGCCGCGCCGGATACGCCGGTGTTTGTGCTGCACTTGTACGACCGCGCCTTGCTCAACCGTGCCGCATTGCGCGTGGCCGGGTACACGCGCAACACGCCGAACCCGCCGGGTGGCGAGATTGTGCGAGATGCCAACGGCGAACCGACCGGCATGCTGGTGGCTCGACCCAATGCGATGATTTTGTACTCGACGCTGGCCAAGGGACCGAAGTTGCCGCTGGAGTATCAGGTCAACTCGACTCGCCAGTTCATGCGCGAACTCAACCGTCTGGGCCTGACCAGTGCCATCGATGCCGGCGGCGGTTTCCAGAATTACCCGGACGATTATCAGGTGATCGAACAGTTGGCCAAAGACCAGCAATTGACCATCCGGATCGCCTACAACCTGTTCACCCAAAAGCCCAAAGAAGAACTCACCGACTTCAAGAACTGGACCAGCAGCGTGACCCTGCACCAGGGCGACGATTACCTGCGGCACAACGGCGCCGGGGAAATGCTGGTGTTTTCGGCGGCGGATTTCGAGGACTTCCTCGAACCGCGCCCGGACCTGCCGCAGACCATGGAAGCCGAGCTGGAGCCGGTGGTGCGCCACCTCGTCGAGCAGCGCTGGCCGTTCCGGTTGCACGCCACCTACAACGAATCGATCAGCCGCATGCTCGACGTGTTCGAGAAGGTCAACCGCGACATCCCGTTCAATGGTTTGCCATGGTTTTTTGACCATGCCGAAACCATCACCCCGCAGAACATCGAGCGGGTGAGGGCGTTGGGCGGTGGTATTGCGATTCAGGACCGGATGGCGTTTCAGGGCGAATATTTTGTCGAGCGCTACGGCGCCAAAGCGGCCGAAGCGACACCGCCGATCAAGCGCATGTTGGCCGAAGGTGTGCCGGTCGGCGCCGGCACCGATGCGACGCGGGTGTCGAGCTACAACCCATGGACTTCGCTGTACTGGATGGTCAGCGGCCGCACGGTCGGCGGCCTGGAATTGCACGCAGAAGGACTGTCGCGCCAGACCGCGCTGGAACTGTTCACCCACGGCAGCGCCTGGTTCTCTTCCGAGCAGGGCAAGAAAGGCATGATCRAGGTCGGCCAGCTGGCGGACGTGGCGGCCCTGAGCGCGGACTTTTTCAGTGTCGATGAAGAAGCGATCAAGTGGATCGAGTCGGTGTTGACCGTGGTCGGCGGCAAGGTGGTGTACGCCGCCGGGGATTTCGAAAAACTCGGCCCGGCCAGCGTACCGGTGCTGCCGGACTGGTCGCCGGTGGTCAAGGTGCCAGGTCACTGGCGGCCAACGTCGCCGATGCAAGCGCAGGTTCACCATTGCAGCGGGCCGTGCGGCGTGCATGCCCACAGTCATGAGAAGGCGCGTTTGTCGAACGCGCCGGTCAGCGACTTCGCCGGTTTTTGGGGCGCCTTTGGCTGCTCGTGCTTTGCGTTCTGACGATTACCAAAAAAGCGCCAGCCACCGCGGCCGGCGCTTTGAGCGATAAACATCCACCGAGGAGTTTCACATGAGCAACGTTCCGTACAAGCGCCTGAACAAAGACGACGCTGTTGTCCTGCTGGTCGACCACCAGACCGGCCTGATCTCGCTGGTCCAGGATTTCTCGCCAAACGAGTTCAAGAACAACGTGTTGGCTCTGGGCGACGTGGCCAAGTTCTTCAAACTGCCGACCATCCTCACCACCAGTTTCGAAAACGGCCCGAACGGCCCGATGGTGCCTGAGCTCAAAGAACAGTTCCCGGACGCGCCGTACATCCCGCGTCCAGGCCAGATCAACGCCTGGGACAACGAAGATTTCGTCAAAGCCGTCAAAGCCACGGGCCGCAAGCAACTGATCATCGCGGGCGTGGTCACTGACGTTTGCGTGACCTTCCCGACACTGTCGGCGCTGGCCGAAGGGTTTGAAGTGTTCGTCGTCACCGACGCCTCGGGCACGTTCAACGAAACCGTGCAGCAAGCGGCGTGGGCGCGCATGGCGGCGGCCGGAGCTCAACTTGTGAACTGGTTCTCGGTGGCCTGCGAGCTGCAAGGCGACTGGCGCAACGACATGGAAGGCCTGGCGAACCTGCTGTCGCCACGCATTCCCAACTACCGCAATTTGATGAACAGCTACTCGGTGCTGACGTCGAAGTAAGTTCTGCCCCAATGAAAAATGCCCGCCAATGTGCGGGCATTTTTTTGCCTAGTAGCAGCTGACGAGCAGCGCGAGGCTGCGTTCGGCTGCGGAGCAGTCGTAAAACCTGAGTGCGAGTTTTGTCTGACACACCGCATTGTTTGATTTCACGACTGCTTCGCAGCCAAACGCAGCCTCGACAGCGGCTACACGGGCCAGACGCGAGATTAATGAGGGTGTCGATAATTCAGAAAGCGGCTATAAAGTGTTCGACTGTCAATCAGGCTGTGACAATGAACCCGTTCGAAGATATGCGTATTTTTTGCCAGGTCATGGACTCCGGCAGCTTCACGGCTGCGGCAGATCAATTGGGGCTGTCCAAGCAATTCGTCAGCCGGCGCCTGATGCAACTCGAAGAGCGCTTGGGCGTGCGCTTGCTCAATCGCTCGACCCGGCGACTGGACGTCACGCCGCTGGGGCAAAGTTATTACGAATCGGCCTTGCGCCTGCTCGGTGAAGTCGAGCAAGTGGAGCAGGGCATCGCCGGCCAGACCACCGAGCCACGGGGCACGATTCGCATCAGCGCACCCTTGTCGTTTGCACTGGCGCATTTGGGCAGCCTGCTGCCGGTGTTTTTGCAGCGATATCGTGATGTCACCGTGGAAGTGGACCTGAGTGATCGCCCGGTGGACTTGCTCAGCGAAGGCTACGACCTGGCCTTGCGCATCGGCATTCTGGAAGACTCGACGCTGATCGCCCGGTGCATCGCGTCGATCCAGCGCGTGTATTGCGCCAGCCCGACGTACCTGGCCGAGCGCGGCACGCCGCTCAAACCCGAAGACCTGCACAGCCATGACTGCCTGCCGTATGGCCACAGTCGTCAGGTGCAATGGCGATTCGACGGGCAGGGCAAACCGCTGACCGTCAATGTCACAGGCCGGATGCGGGTCAACAACGGTGATTTACTCAAAGACGCAGCGATTGCCGGGATGGGGATTACTTACTTGCCGACGTTTATCGTCGGTGCGGCCTTGAATGACGGCAGGCTGGTGCCGGTGCTGGACGCGTTTCGGCCTGAGCCGCTGAGGTTGTCGGCGGTCTATCCGCAGCACCGCCAGAGTTCGCGGCCGGTACAGGCGTTTATCGAGTTTTTGCGCGAGCGGCTGGATCGGGTGGAAGAGGGGGGTTAAGGTTGACGTTACGACCTGTGGGAGCGAGCTCCCACAGAAAGGCGTCAGTTAACACGTTTGTCACACTCGAATCCTATATCTCGTTGAGTACGCTCTGTACCGCACTAACCGCTCTATCAAGCACAGCTTCCTCACAGAGGTCGGTCGTATCGATCCTCACACAATTTGCCATTCCACATTGCTCATAGCTGGATCGAACCCTATTTTGATACGCAATGAAACTTTTTAGGCGGTCTTCATTGCCGCCATCATAGGCGCCGCTCTCACTAAGGCGGAAAGCGCCCTTTCTTTGTGCTGCGAGTGCGGGGTCAACATCCAGGAAAATGATGGCGTCCGGTTTTCTAATTGTTGAGAATGTTGTTAAAGCTTCTTCAGCTAAGTTTTTATCTTTAAGTAAAAAGCGTGCTAAGTATTTATAATACCAACCATCAGCGATGCAACTAATGCCGGAGCTTATTAGCGGTCTGATGGCGGCATAGTCTGTGGCATGAAACCAGGCGGATATTAAACTTATCCAATGACTATCGCCCAATTGGTCCAGAGGGGCGTTATCCGGATAATCCCAAAGAACTTCACGTAGRCGAGACATGTGAAACTCTGTATAGCCTGATGA
>NZ_JBFUBK010000182.1:0-5500 GCF_056405815.1 Pseudomonas sp. P1_F1_2
CGAAAACCCTGTAGGAGCACGGCTTGCCGGCGATGGCGTCCTTGAAATCGCCATCGCCGGCAAGCCGTGCTCCTACAGTTTTTTGTTGGCGTGCCGTTAAAGCCTTTAACCACGCCAACAAAACCAAAAGAGTGAACCGTCATGCGCATGAGCCTGAAGGCTAAAGTTCTGTCCCTTGCCGTTCTCCCGGTGTTGCTCTTTGCCTTGGTTATCAGCCTGACCACGCTGTTCGTCCTCCAGGAACAGGCGCACAAGGAAGTCGAAGAAACCCGTCAGCGCCTGCTCAACGATGCCAAGGCCACGCTGCAAAGCTACGTTGCCGTGGCCATGACCACGATCAAACCGCTCTACGACGCGGCCGCCCCCGGTGATGATGCCGCGCGCGCGCAGGTGATCAAGTTGCTGTCGAGCATCACCTACGGCAAGGAAGGCTACTTCTTCGGCTACGACTCCAACACAGTGCGCCTGTTCAAGGCCAACAGCCCCGAAGGCGTGGGCCAGAGCTTCAAGGACAACCGCGACCCGAACGGCGTCTACGTCAACCGCGACCTGGTGAAAGTCGCCAAGGACGGTACTCACTACCTGCAATACAGCTCACCGCTGCCCGGCAACACCCAGGTGCTGGTGCCTAAACTCGGCTACACCGAATACCTGTCGAAGTGGGACATGGCGGTGGGCACGTCGGTCAACCTCGATGGCATCGAAGCGCAAGTCGCGCTGGTGGAGGCCAAGGTCCAGGAACGCATGGAAGGCGTGGTGCTGAGCATTGTCGGGATTGCCGCGGTGCTGCTGTTGGTGATTGCGGCGGTCGGCCTGCTGCTGGCCAACACCATTCTGCGTCCACTGAACCTGATGAAAGCCAACCTCGATGACATCGCGGCGGGCGAGGGCGACCTGACGCGCCGCTTGTCCATCACCAGCCAGGATGAACTCGGTGAACTGGCTGGCTCGTTCAACCGTTTTGTCGACAAAATCCACAGTCTGGTGCGCCAGATCACCGAAATGACCTCGCAACTGACCGGTCTGGTGAATCAGGTCTCCGACCAGGCCCAGCGTTCGGACCAGGCCATGGAACGTCAGCGCCATGAGACCGATCAGGTTGCGACGGCGATCAACGAAATGTCGGCGGCGGCTCAGGAAGTGGCCAAAAGTGCACAAAACGCAGCCGTGGCTGCACAGCAAACTGACGAAGAAGGCCAGGCCGCCAAGCGTGTGGTGGCCGGCAGTATCGTGAAGATTCATGCGTTGGTGGACGACATCCGCAGCAGCGGTGTGTCGTTGGACAGCCTGCAAAAAGACGTGTCGTCGATTGTCAGCGTCCTCGGTGTGATCCGTTCGATTGCCGACCAAACCAACTTGCTGGCACTCAACGCCGCCATCGAAGCGGCCCGTGCCGGCGAAGCGGGGCGCGGGTTTGCGGTGGTGGCCGATGAAGTTCGCGCGCTGGCCAGTCGTACGCAAATCAGCACCCAGGAAATCCAGGGCATGATCGACCGCTTGCAGGCCGGGACCCAATCGGCGGTGGAAGCCATGCGCCGTTCCAGCGAAGCCGGCGACGGCACGTCCGCGCAGGCCAACGAGGCGGGCGCCTCACTCGACACCATGGCGCAGTTGATCGGCACCATCAACTCGATGAACGCACAGATCGCCAGCGCCGCTGAAGAACAAACCGCAGTGGCCGAAGAGATCAACCGCAGCGTGCATCAGATCGCGGTCGCCGTGGACAATGTGGCGGATGAAACGCAGCTCGGTGCGCAGACTTCGCGCAGCCTGGCTGACCTCGGCCAGCGCCTTGGCAAACTGGTCGGCCAGTTCCGTATCTGAGCCGTTAAGCATTCTTTGTAGCAGCTGGCGCAGCCTGCGTTCGGCTGCGAAGCAGTCGTAAACCTTGAGTGCGAGGTCTTCCTGAAACACCGCATCGACTGATTTCACGACTGCTGCGCAGCCGAACGCAGGCTGCGCCAGCTGCTACAGATTTATGTTGATGCTACGGTCTGTCCCAATACGGCACAGCCCCAAAGCATTCAACAAAGAAATCAATCACCGTCCGCACCTTCACCGACAACCGTCGGCTGCCCGGCCACAACACCGCAATCTGCTGCGGCTCCAGGCTGTTGGATACCTGAAAGTCCCCCAGCACCGGCACCAGCGTGCCTTCGCGCACTGCCTCGCCAATCAACCATGACGGAAACATCACCAACCCCAACCCTTGTTCGGCGGCTTGAACCAGGGTGTCAGCGTGATTGCCGGTGATCGGCCCTTTGACCGAGTAGGGCGTCCAGTCCTGCTGATCCTTGCGGAAAAACCAGCGTTGCAGGCCTGTCGCGCCTTTGTAGGCCAGGCATTGATGCGCTGCGAGGTCTTCAGGGTGTTGCGGTGTGCCGTGGCGTTCTAGGTAGGCCGGGCTGGCGGCGACTTGAAACCGGTGAGGCGCCAGAATGCGCGCCTGCATGCTGGAGTCGTGCAGCGGGCCGATGCGAAACAGCAGGTCGGCACCTTCTTGCAGCGGGTCGATGTAGTGGTCGGTTTGCTGGATATCCAGTTGCAGCTTCGGATAGCGCTCGCACAATTGCCCCAGCCACGGCGTCAGGTGCCGTTGGCCGAAAACCACCGGGGCGTTGATCCGCACCAGCCCGCTAGGTTCGCTTTGCTGTTCTTGCAAGGCTTGCTCGGCTTCTTCCAGTTGCACCAGCACCAGCCGCGCATGATGACCGAGCATGCGCCCGGCTTCGGTGGGCGTTACGGCGCGGGTGTGGCGGTAGAGCAATTGCTGGCTCAGGGCTTGTTCCATTAGCTGGATCTGCCGGGAAATCGAAGAGGGCGCCAGGCCTTCGCGCCGCGCCACTTCGGAAAAACTGCCATGGTCGAGCACCGCGACAAACAGCCGAAGTGCCTTGAATCCGAGGTCGTTGAGGCCGTGCATGATTCGTCCTGCTGTGCGAGTTGCGCAAAAGTGTTGTCAGGCTACTCCCATTTATCGCAAAGCACTGCCACCGGATAATGCCGGCCATTGTTTCTACAGGCAGGTTTCCCTTATGCAAGCGTCTTCAATCAACACTGCGGTCACACCCGCGACCAAACCAGGGCTGCGGCTATTGCTGTTGCCGCTGGTGATCCTCGCCGGCATGGGCCTTTCCGTGGAGGCCGGGTTGCTCGGGCCGCTCGGGGTTCAGGTCGGGCATTTGTGGGCGACATTGAGCATTTTCGGAGTCGGCTCGGCGATTCTGTTTTTGCTGCTGTTGTTCAGCGGCCCGCAACAAGGTCCGGCGTTGAACACCTTGCCGCGCTGGCAGTTGATCGGCGGCTTTCTCGGGCCGATTTATGTGGTGGTGCTGACCCTGGCCACGCCGCACATCGGCATTGCAATGACCATGATCGCGATCCTCTGCGGGCAGGTCGGCAAAAGCGTACTGATCGACCACTTTGGCTGGTTCGGCGCCAGCCGCAAAAAGGTCAACGGTGAACGCTGGCTGGCGTTGCTGTTGATTGTCGTGGCACTTGTTCTGATCGCTCGGGGTTGATGATGAATCTGAATATTTTGTTGGCCGTAATCGTGGCGGCCGGTGCGGTGTTGAGTGTGCAGGCGGCGATCAATGGCCGTCTGGGCGAAACGGTTGGCGTGTTGCGCAGCAGTTTGCTGACCTTCGTGGTGGGGGCGGTGGTTACCGGGCTGCTGATCCTGTTTTTCGAACCGGCGCAGGCCGTGAGCTTGCTGGACGTGCCGAAGTGGCAACTCAGTGGCGCGCTGTTTGGGGTGGTGTACATGATGGTCATGGTCGGCGCGGTGCCAAGGGTCGGTACGGCGGTGGCGACTGTGGCGGTGATTGTCGGGCAACTGGGCATGGGCATGTTGATCGACAATTTCGGCTGGCTGGGTAATCCGGCCATCGACCTGTCGAACAGCCGGATCGTGGCGATGGTGTGTCTGGGACTGGCGTTGGTGTTCATGTATCGCAGCAGCAAGCGGCAGGGCTGACGCAAACTCCTACACTGGTAAGACGGGCCGCGCGTGCGGCACCCCGACGACCACACCAATGGAGTCAGACTCATGATCAGCAGTGACAGTATCTGCGATTGTCCCAAATGCTCGTGCAAGCTGGGCGAGCATCCGATAGCGCGCCACGGTAAACACTATTGCTGCGAAGCCTGCGCCAAGCACCATGAACATGGCGAAGAATGCTCCAGCAAGGGCTGCAAGTGTGCTCACGAGAAATAGTGCTAAAACCTGATCTTGTGGCGCGGGAGCAAGCTCCCTCGCCGCAGGTATTCAATCGCTCTTTTTTATTAACTCGCTGGCCGCCAGGTCACGTTCTCGACGCCGAACTTCTCTGCCATCGGCTTGCTGGTCTTTTGCACCTTCTCCCGGCCGAAACGCGGGATCCGGCCCACCCCGGCGTCGCAGCTCGCCCAATGCCAGGCCTCCGCGTTGTCCATCTTGTCCAGGCGGATGATGAATGACTTGGGGGCGCCATGAAGGGTGTATTCAATGACGAAAAGTTTTGTGTTGTTCATAAAGCCCGTATTCCTCCCGGTGGTAATAGAGGGATCGTCGGTGTCGCGGAAAATTCAGTTGGATTGTCAGGTGGCGGCGACCAGTGGCGACCAGACGTTGGGCTGGTTACCATGCAATGTCTCAATACCCCAATGAATGCTGCCCATGGCCCTTGCTGCGCCCCCCGACCTGAGTGATACCGATGTGCCCGTGCAACCACTGGCACGGACCTATCCGCGCGGCTTGTTCATCGAGCCACACGAGCACGTCTGGGGCCAGTTGCTGTATGCGATGAGCGGGGTGATGTGGGTCGAAACGCCCCATGAAGCGCTGGTCGTGCCGCCGCAACGGGCGGTGTGGCTGCCACCGGGCGTGCCCCATGGGATTCGCGTGGTCTCGGACTTGCAGATGCGTAACATCTACCTGCGACCGTCCCTCGCCGCGACGCTGGACGAAACCGTTCAGGTCATCGAGGTTGGCGGCTTGCTGCGCGAGCTGATCGTCGGGTTGGTGGAGCAGGGCGACAACGGCGCGCCCGAGTATTACGAGGCGCTGGTCGGCCTTGCACTGCTGGAACTCAGGCGCGCCAAGCGCTCCGAGTTGAAAATCCCGATGCCGGATGATTCCGACCGACGCCTGATCAACCTCTGTCAGGCCGTCATGGCCGCGCCATCGCTGGACATCTCTTTTGAACAACACGCCGAAAGCGCCGGTGCCAGCGTGCGCACCCTGGCGCGCTTGTTCAAGGACGGTCTGGGCATGGGGTTCGCCGAGTGGCGGCGACAGGTGCAACTGGCGACAGCCGTGGCCGAGCTGATTCAGGGTGTGCCGGTCAGTGCCATTGCGCGCGAATTGGGCTATTCGCCGAGCAGTTTCAGCGACATGTTCCGCCGGGAACTGGGCATTGCACCCTCACAATTTTCCAGCCATCACCAAACCCTGTAGCCGCTGGCGAAGCCTGCGTCCGGCGGCGAAGCAGTCGTAGAACCTACTAGCACGGTATTACTG
>NZ_JBFUBK010000183.1:0-5011 GCF_056405815.1 Pseudomonas sp. P1_F1_2
GTTTTAGTTTTACGACTGCTGCGCCCGAGCGCGGACCGGCCGACGCAGGCTTCGCCAGCTGCTACAGGGAAGTGAGTTGCGGCCTGCATTTAGCCCAACACCACCAACCGGTTCGGCAACTCGTTGCGCACTTGCGTCACGGGCACATGCACTTTGAGCAACTCACCACAGGCCTCGATACAGGTCACAAACCCTTGCAACGTCTGGCCCTGTTTCACTTGCTGGGTGAACGCCGCCACAATCGAATCCCAGTTCTTGTTATCCAGCCGACTGGAAATCCCTTCGTCCACCAGGATTTCTACATAACGCTCGGCTTCGCAGACAAAAATCAGCATGCCGGTGCTGCCGACCGTGTGGTGCAGGTTTTGCTCCAGGAATTGCCGGCGTGCCAGGTTCGATGCACGCCAGTGCCGCACCGAGCGCGGGATCAGGTAGGTGGTGACTTTTGGAATGCGGAATACCAGGCACAGCGCGATGAAGAGGATCCATTGCACCAGCAGCAAACTGTGCAGGGTCAACCAGCCGGTCAGGTAATGCACGATTCCCGGCACCATCAGCGCCAGCAGGCTGGCCCACAGCAGCGGGATGTACGCGTAGTCATCGGCGCGGGCCGCGAGGACCGTCACCAGCTCGGCGTCGGTGTCACGCTCGACCCGGGCGATTGCCTCGGCCACCTTGCGTTGTTCGTGTTCAGTCAGTAATGCCATGTTTAAAAGTGCCTGATCATTATTGTTATCACCAGCCGCCCGACGAACCGCCGCCCCCGAAACTGCCCCCGCCGCCGCTGAAGCCCCCGCCTCCACCGCCGCCACCAAAACCGCCACCGCCAAAGCCACCGCTGGAACCGCCCGAGCCTCCTCGCCCGACCGGCAGAATCCCGAGCATCTGCAAGACGAAAATCGTCAGGATGAACAGCATTACCAGAAACACGAAGACGCCGGGATGGCGCGCAACGAAGTCACTGTCCTCGTCACCTCGCGGCTCGTAAACCGTGGACGGTTCATCCAGCGAGCTACCGCCCAGCACCACCAGCATCGCCGCGACCCCGTCGCTGATGCCTTTGCTGAAGTTGCCGGTCTTGAATGCCGGGGTGATCACCTGGTTGATGATCACCGAACTTTGCGCGTCGGTCAGGCGGTCTTCGAGGCCGTAGCCGACTTCGATGCGCAATTTACGCTCATCGCGCGCGACGATCAGCAGCGCGCCGTTATTTTTATCTTTCTGGCCGATGCCCCAGTAACGCCCCAGTTGATAGCCGAAGTCCGCAATGTCGGTGCCCTGCAAGTCCGGGAGCGTGACCACCACCAGTTGCTCGCCGGTGGCCGATTCATGGGCCTGAAGTTGCTGCGTCAGCTGCTCGCGCACCGACGGTTCGATCATCTGGGCGTTATCGACCACACGCCCGGTCAGCGATGGAAATTTCAGTTCAGCCTGGGCCGCCAGGGCAAACACCCAAAACAACAACATCAGGCCCACTTTCAACACGCGCATTGGCAACCTCATCCGTGGTGATGCGTTGAGTCGCTCAGCACTTCAACCGATCAAAATTTCACTTGGGGCGCTTTGTCGGCATCCGGCGTGGTCGCCTCGAAGGTTTCGCGGATCGGCAAATCGCTGTACATCACGCTGTGCCACAGGCGCCCTGGAAAGGTGCGGATTTCAGTGTTGTATTTCTGCACCGCGAGGATGAAATCACGACGCGCCACAGCGATACGGTTCTCGGTGCCTTCCAGTTGCGACTGCAAGGCCAGGAAGTTCTGGTTGGCCTTGAGGTCTGGATAACGCTCGGACACCACCATCAAACGGCTCAAGGCACCGGTCAGTTGATCCTGGGCCTGCTGGAACTGTTTGAGTTTTTCCGGATTGTCGAGGGTCTTGGCATCCACTTGAATGGACGTTGCCTTGGCCCGTGCTTCAATCACCGCGGTCAGGGTTTCCTCTTCATGCTTGGCGTAGCCTTTGACGGTTTCCACCAGGTTTGGAATCAGGTCGGCACGACGCTGGTACTGGTTCTGAACCTGGCCCCACGCGGCTTTGGCCTGTTCGTCGAGGGTCGGAATCGTATTGATGCCGCAGCCCGTCAACACGCTGGCCAGCAACAACAAGGCGGCCACCTGCAGGCTCGACCGATAGTGGTGTCGTACATTCATTTGGGTCACTCCCTGGCACATTCCGTTGAATAACAACCTGCACCCCTCTGACCGGGCACTTGGGGCATAATCTGCCGCCGCCACTGGATTGCATCGAGCCAATGGGCTAAAAGATGCCCCCAGCGCAAAACGCTGGGCAAGTGTGCATGCATTTACCTGAACAACAATAGTCGCTCCCTAACTTTTGGCTGACCGGCGCGTATTCACAGCCGTTTGGGCTTTTGAGAAAAAAATTCATGAAGAAGCTGTGTTTGCTGGGCCTGTTCGTCGGCCTGGCCAGTCATAACGTATTGGCCGCCACGACGCCCGCACCTCTAGAGAACAAGGACGCTTTCATCAACAATTTGATGAAGCAGATGACCCTCGATGAAAAAATCGGCCAGTTGCGCCTGATCAGCATCGGCCCGGAAATGCCCCGCGAACTGATCCGCAAGGAAATCGCGGCCGGCAACATCGGCGGCACGTTCAACTCGATCACTCGCCCGGAAAACCGTCCGATGCAGGACGCGGCCATGCGCAGCCGGTTGAAGATCCCGATGTTCTTCGCCTACGACGTGATCCACGGCCATCGCACCATTTTCCCGATTCCGCTGGCCCTGGCCTCGAGCTGGGACATGGACGCCATTAGCCTGTCCGGGCGCATCGCCRCCAAGGAAGCCGCATCGGACGGCGTCGACCTCACCTTCGCACCGATGGTCGACATCTCCCGCGACCCGCGTTGGGGCCGTACTTCCGAAGGCTTCGGCGAAGACACCTACCTGGTGTCGCGCATTGCCGGCGTCATGGTCAAGGCGTTCCAGGGCACCGGCGCAAATGCGGCCGACAGCATCATGGCCAGCGTCAAGCACTTTGCCTTGTACGGCGCCGTCGAAGGCGGCCGCGACTACAACGTCGTCGACATGAGCCCGATCAAGATGTACCAGGATTACCTGCCGCCTTACCGCGCCGCGATTGACGCGGGTGCTGGCGGGGTGATGGTTGCGCTGAACTCGATCAACGGCGTGCCGGCCACCGCCAACACCTGGCTGATGAATGACCTGTTGCGCAAGGAGTGGGGCTTCAAAGGCCTGGCCGTCAGTGACCATGGGGCGATTTTCGAGCTGATCAAGCACGGCGTTGCCGCCGATGGCCGCCAAGCCGCGAAGCTGGCGATCAAGGCCGGTATCGACATGAGCATGAACGACACCCTCTATGGCAAAGAGCTGCCTGGGCTGTTGAAGGCCGGCGAAATTGAACAAAGCGACATCGACAACGCCGTGCGTGAAGTGCTGGCGGCCAAGTACGACATGGGCCTGTTCAAGGACCCGTACCTGCGCATCGGCAAGGCCGAGGATGATCCGGCCGACACCAATGCCGATAGCCGCCTGCACCGCGCCGAGGCCCGCGACGTCGCGCGCCGCAGTCTGGTGCTGTTGAAAAACCAGGGCGAAATCCTGCCGCTGAAAAAAACCGCGAAAATCGCTTTGGTGGGTCCGCTGGCCAAGGCACCGATCGACATGATGGGCAGCTGGGCCGCCAACGGTCGCCCTGCGCAATCGGTCACGCTGTTCGACGGCATGACCAATGCCCTGGGTGATAAATCGACGTTGATCTACGCCCGTGGCGCCAACATCACCAGCGACCCCAAAGTCCTCGGTTACCTGAACTTCCTCAACTTCGATGCCCCGGAAGTGGTAGACGATCCGCGTTCGGCGCAAGTGTTGATCGACGAAGCGGTGAAAGCCGCCAAGGATGCCGATGTGGTGGTCGCAGCAGTGGGCGAGTCCCGCGGCATGTCGCACGAATCATCGAGCCGCACCGATATCAACATCCCGCCCAACCAGCGCGAATTGATCAAAGCCTTGAAAGCCACCGGCAAACCGCTGGTGCTGGTGTTGATGAACGGCCGTCCGCTGTCGATTCTCGAAGAGAAGGAACAGGCTGACGCGATTCTGGAAACCTGGTTCAGCGGCACCGAAGGCGGCAACGCGATTGCCGACGTGCTGTTCGGCGACTACAACCCGTCGGGCAAACTGCCGATCACCATCCCGCGCTCGGTAGGCCAGATTCCGACCTACTACAACCACCTGAGCATTGGCCGACCATTCACACCGGGCAAACCGGGCAACTACACGTCGCAGTATTTCGATGACACCACCGGCCCGCTGTTCCCGTTCGGCTTCGGCTTGAGCTACACCGATTTCAGCCTGAGCGACATGGCCCTGTCGTCGACCACGCTGAACAAGACCGGCAAGCTCGACGCCAGCGTCACGGTGAAAAACACCGGCAAGCGTGACGGCGAAACCGTGGTGCAGTTGTACATTCAGGACGTGACCGGTTCGATGATCCGGCCGCTCAAGGAGTTGAAGAACTTCCAGAAAGTCATGCTCAAGGCCGGCGAACAGAAAGTCGTGCACTTCACCATCACCGAGGACGACCTGAAGTTCTACAACGCACAGCTCAAGTTCGCAGCCGAGCCGGGCAAGTTCAACGTGCAGATCGGCCTGAACTCCGAGGACGTGACGCAGCAGAGCTTTGAATTGCTGTAATCCTGTAGGAAACACATAACAACTGTGGGAGCCGAGCTTGCTCGCGATGAGGCCATCACATTCAGCATCTTCGTTGAATGTTAAGCCGCAATCGCGAGCAAGCTCGGCTTGTATGTTTAGACTTGAAGGGGTGGGCGGGACTAAAAGCTCGATTCCGACTCTAGCCAGTACGGACCGTGGGAGACTTCTCGTCCCGCCCCTTCTACCCGAAGCGCCGATAAGGAATTCATCGGTAAAACCGACGATAGAGGCAAGCCAGCGCAAGGGTAAACCCCGACAAGCCCTTAAACCCTAGCTCCGAGGATTCGTCATGACAATCCTTACCTCGCCAAC
>NZ_JBFUBK010000184.1:0-4707 GCF_056405815.1 Pseudomonas sp. P1_F1_2
TGAACCACCGCTATCGCGAGCAAGCTCGGCTCCTACAGGGTGCGAGGTTCTGAGCCGCCGTTGGCGTTTGTTACGAGGCTGTTTTAATGCCGTTGTCCAACGTTCACAYCATCCATCAGGACGCCGCCGTACTGGTGGTGAACAAACCGACCCTGTTGCTCTCCGTGCCCGGCCGGGCCGATGACAACAAGGACTGCCTGATTACCCGCCTGCAGGAAAACGGCTACCCGGAAGCGCGAATCGTCCATCGTCTGGACTGGGAAACCTCCGGCATCATTCTGCTGGCCCGTGACCCGGACACCCATCGCGAGTTGTCTCGGCAATTTCACGATCGCGAAACCGAAAAGGCCTACACCGCCCTGTGCTGGGGTCAACCGGAACTGGACAGCGGCAGCATCGACTTGCCACTGCGCTACGATCCGCCGACCAAGCCTCGTCATGTGGTCGACCACGAATTCGGTAAAAACGCCCTGACATTCTGGCGTGTGCTGGAGCGCTGCGGCGACTGGTGCCGCGTCGAACTGACGCCGATCACCGGCCGCTCGCACCAACTGCGCGTGCACATGCTTTCCATTGGCCACCCGCTGTTGGGTGACGGGCTCTACGCCCATGAGCAAGCCCTGGCCGCCTGGCCGCGCCTGTGCCTGCACGCCAGCATGCTGAGCTTTACTCATCCGCAAACCGGCGAACGTTTGCGCTTCGAGTGCCCGGCACCGTTCTGACAGCCGATGATTAATCTGTAGGAGCTGAGCTTGCTCGCGATAGCGGTCTGTCAGCCGACATCCACGTTGAATGTGGCATCGTCTTCGCGAGCAAGTTCGGCTCCTACAAGTGATTTTCCACACCCGCAGCCCACCGCCAATTCTCTGACCAATACGTTAAACTGGCGCCACTGCTGTCTGGAGCTTCTTATGCGCGAAGAGTTGAACCAAGGCCTGATCGACTTCCTCAAGGCCTCCCCTACCCCGTTCCATGCCACCGCCAGCCTTGTTCAGCGGCTGGAAGCGGCGGGCTATCAACGCCTCGACGAACGCGAGCCATGGACCACCGAAGCCAACGGTCGCTACTACGTCACCCGTAACGACTCCTCGATTGTCGCGTTCAAGATGGGCCGTCATTCGCCACTGCATGGCGGTATTCGCCTGGTGGGCGCGCACACCGACAGCCCATGCCTGCGGGTCAAGCCCCAGCCGGAGCTGCAACGCCAGGGTTTCTGGCAATTGGGCGTCGAAGTCTATGGCGGTGCGTTGCTGGCGCCGTGGTTCGACCGTGACCTGTCCCTTGCCGGCCGCGTGACCTTCCGCCGTGATGGCAAGGTCGAAAGCCAGTTGATCGATTTCAAGGCGCCCATCGCCACCATCCCCAATCTGGCCATTCACCTCAACCGTGAAGCCAACATGGGCTGGGCGATCAACGCGCAAACCGAACTGCCGCCGATCCTTGCGCAATTCGCCGGTGACGAGCGCGTGGACTTCCGCGCCGTACTGACCAATCAGTTGGCGCTCGAGCATGGTTTGAACGCCGATGTCGTTCTTGACTACGAGTTGAGTTTCTACGACACCCAAAGCGCTGCGGTCATCGGTCTGCATGGTGACTTCATCGCCGGGGCGCGCCTGGATAACCTGCTGTCGTGCTACGCCGGCCTGCAAGCTTTGCTGACCGCCGAAACGGACGAAACCTGTGTGCTGGTCTGCAACGATCACGAAGAAGTCGGTTCCTGCTCGGCCTGCGGCGCCGATGGCCCGATGCTCGAGCAGACGTTGCGTCGCCTGTTGCCTGAAGGTGACGAGTTCGTGCGCACCATCCAGAAATCCCTGCTGGTGTCGGCCGACAATGCCCACGGCGTGCACCCGAACTACGCCGATAAGCACGACGCCAACCACGGCCCGAAACTCAACGCCGGCCCGGTGATCAAGGTCAACAGCAACCAGCGCTACGCTACCAACAGCGAAACCGCCGGCTTCTTCCGCCACCTGTGCATGGCCGAAGAAGTACCGGTGCAAAGCTTTGTGGTGCGCAGCGACATGGGCTGTGGCTCGACCATCGGCCCGATCACCGCAAGCCACCTGGGCGTGCGCACTGTCGACATCGGCCTGCCGACGTTCGCCATGCACTCGATCCGCGAACTGTGCGGCAGCCACGATCTGGCGCATCTGGTCAAAGTCCTGAGCGCGTTCTATGCCTGCCAGGAATTGCCGTAGCCGCTGAAAGGCTTCGCGAGCAGGCTCGCTCCCACAGGTTGATACGAATCATGTGGGAGCGAGCGCTCTGCTCAGACCGGCTCATTTCTGATACACATCACCCTCGGTCACCCAAAAGCCACCTAGACTTAAATTATCCCTCCTGACAAGGCTGTCTCCATGATCTCGTTGTCTTCGTTTCACGCCATGCTGATCCCGATCCTCGCCGGGATGATCCTGCTGGCCCTCGGCTTCAACTTTCGTGACAAAAACGCCGGCGTGTTTGCCATGTGGATCGGCATGATGACGATCCTCGCCACCGTGGTGATTAAAATCCTCGCCAAACTCAACGAATAAATCCTCCCCTGACTCGCATTGATTTAGACGGGCTCGTACACTCGGCCAATCCGTTCATCCCGAGGTTGACCGCCTAGTGCTCGCTCGTCTTTTCGCCCTGCCGTGTTTCTTCCTTGCCTGCCTCTTGGTGCTGCTGCCGATGGCACCTGCCCAGGCGGTCGGTTTGCCGAGCTTGCTCGGCGGTTCGACGAAAGCCCAGCCAGAGGCGCAAGTCCCGTTGGGGCAATCGCTCGACGAAGTCATCAAGTCGCTGGAAAACGATCAGCAGCGCACCAAGCTGCTCGCGGACCTGAAGAAGCTGCGCGACGCCACCAAAAAAGCCCAACCCGCCGCCGAAGAAGGCGTACTGGGCTTGATCGGCGGCACGTTGGCCACGTTTGAAAAACAATTCTCCGGGGCCGACAGCCCACTCAATCGCTGGTCTGAAGAGTTTGGCCTGGCTCGCGATGAGCTGTCTGCGTTGCTGCTTCCCGCCAGTGAATGGCTACCGATCATCTTCGCCTTCGCCATGATCCTGATGGTCTGGAGCCTGCTGGCAGCAGCCCTGATCTGGGTCAGTCATCGGGTGCGGATGCGCTTCGGCCTGACCGAAGAATTGCCGCAACACCCCAAGGCGCTGGACATGTTGCGCTTCGCCCTGCGCAAGCTCGGGCCATGGATGATCGCGTTGGTGATCACCGTCTACATGAGTTACGCCCTGCCCTCATCGCTGGGCAAAAGCCTGGCCATGGTGCTGGCTTATGCGCTGGTGGTCGGCACCTGTTTCTCGGCAATCTGCGTGATCGCGTTCTCCCTGCTCGACGGCCCGCACCGCCACCGCGCCTTGTACATCCTGCGTCACCAGGCGTTCCGGCCGTTATGGCTGATCGGCAGTTTCGCCGCGTTCGGTGAAGCGCTGAACGATCCCAGACTGGTCGCCGGCCTTGGCAGTCATCTGGCCCACACGGCCGCGACGGCCGCCAACGTCCTGGCGGCGTTGTCCACCGGGCTGTTCATCATGCGGTTCCGCCGGCCGATCGCGCATTTGATCCGCAATCAGCCGCTGTCCCGACGCCTGACCCGGCGCGCCCTGAGCGATACCATCGAGATCCTCGGCACCTACTGGTATGTCCCGGCACTGGTGCTGGTGGGCGTCTCGCTGTTCGCCACGTTCGTCTCGGCCGGCGACACCAGCACCGCCTTGCGTCAGTCGCTGATCTGTACCGTGCTGCTGGTGTTGTGCATGGTCATCAACGGGCTGGTGCGGCGCCATGCCCTCAAACCGCAACGCGGTGTGAAGCGCCACGCGCTGTATTCGGAACGGCTGAAAAACTTCTTCTATACCCTCGCCCACTTGCTGGTGTGGCTGGCGTTCATCGAACTCGGCCTGCGGGTCTGGGGCATGTCGTTGATCTCGTTCACCGAAGGTGAAGGCCATGAGGTCAGCGTCAAACTGTTCAGCCTTGCCGGCACGCTGATTTTCGCCTGGCTGATCTGGATCCTCAGCGACACCGCCGTGCACCACGCGCTCACCCGTTCACGCAAAGGCCTGGCCAATGCCCGCGCGCAGACGATGATGCCGCTGATCCGCAACGTGTTGTTCGTGGCGATTTTCATTGTCGCGCTGATCGTCGCGCTGGCGAACATGGGCATGAACGTCACGCCATTGCTGGCCGGTGCCGGTGTCATCGGCCTGGCCATCGGTTTCGGCGCGCAGTCTCTGGTGGCAGACCTGATCACCGGACTGTTCATCATCATCGAAGACTCCTTGGCCATCGACGACTACGTGGACGTCGGCGGTCACCTGGGCACCGTCGAAGGGTTGACCATCCGCACCGTGCGCCTGCGGGACATCGACGGCATCGTCCACACCATTCCGTTCAGCGAAATCAAAAGCATCAAGAACTACTCCCGGGAATTCGGCTACGCCATTTTCCGCGTGGCCGTGCCCGCCAGCATGAACATCGATGAAGCCATCAAGTTGATGCGCGAAGTCGGCCAAAAAATGCGCACCGACCCGCTGCAACGGCGCAACATCTGGTCGCCGCTGGAGTTCCAGGGGGTTGAAAGCTTCGAGTCCGGCAACGCGATTCTTCGCGCCCGGTTCAAAACCGCGCCGATCAAACAGTGGGAAGTTTCACGGGCATTCAACCTGTCGCTCAAGCGTCATCTGGACGACGCAGGGATGGAC
>NZ_JBFUBK010000185.1:0-4677 GCF_056405815.1 Pseudomonas sp. P1_F1_2
CTTCTGGCCGATTCTGTTGAAAAAGTCGGTCATCCAAAACGGCCTGGTCATTGACTGGTGAAAACGCCTTTTTTGCACGCTGCTGCTTGAAATCTACTTCTGGAAACCTTTGCCGGTAGCAAAGATTTCAATCTCGAGCGCGTACTTTTCAGCTGCGAAAACCATGGCCGACTTTTTCAACAGAATCGGCCGATGGCTGTCTGTCGTGAAGGACTGAATACGACCCAAACGGCGAAACCCTCCGGCCAACCGGGCGGGCTGATGCTTCAGGCGAGCGACGGGCGAGCGAAATGGCATAAATCAAGAGCATAGCGAGATAACGATCCTGCTGATGTTACCTTGCTCTACCTCAAGTCCAGGGTCACCTGAGTTGGTGTAAACCGCGCCCTCTTTGACCTTGAATCGGTAGTGACGGACCGTGCCCTTTGACTTTGGAACGTATGCTATCTCTGTGAGCTGCTCCATTAGCCATCTCTCTTTGCCATTCATGACAGGCGGTGTGGCGAGGAGAATTGACTCAATTACCGCACTAGCTGACTTGGACAAGCTCACATCTTCCAACGTTTGGACGTCGGAAACCATGAGCATGTGTCGCGATGTGGAATCGCCACCGCATTTGAGGACTGTGACATAAAACCAAGGCAACGGGATGATCTGCTCCACGCACGACCACAACTGGAGATCCGGTTCCAGCTTTGAGGTGAAGGTCATTGTGTCTCGTTGATAGGTTCTGAACATAAAAATTCTCCAAATGAACACTATAGGTTGTAGCCCTATAGAGTGCAAAAAAGGCCTTATCTTTCCATTTGCGAGTAAAGCAAATGGAAGTAAAACAAGCGTTCGGGTTAGCGCTGCGCGCGTTGCGTATTAGCAGAGGATTAACACAGGAGGATTTTGCTTTAGTAAGCAGCCGTACGTTCTTGAGCTCGCTGGAGAGAGGTATCAAAGGTGCGACCATAGAGAAGGTCGACGAGCTGGCGGGCACAATTGGGGTGCATCCGGTATCCGTCATCGTCGCCTGCTACCTCAAGAAAGACCCAGACATTAAGCTGGAAGATCTCCTTGAGCAGGTCCGCAGCGATCTCAGCTAGTACGCAACTCTCATGTGGGGCTTTGAGTTACTGAGGCCGGTGCGCCGTGCCGAGGTCTTCGACGTGATCGAGCTGCAGGTCTCCTGGTCCGCGATACTGGGGAGCGGCTGTACACCAAACGCTAGAAAGCAGCCAGTCCGGAATCGGAAGATTTTGCCTCACCTCCAGTGGTGCCCATAGCTGTCTGACACATTCAAATACTCGGTCAAACCTAGATGGCTTGGTCAGTCAATCCCGTGCAGAGCAAACGTGAGTAATCATCTGCTCATTGTTTTCGTAACGGCTCCATTACGTCTTCGACATCCAACCCTTTCAATAGGCACTTATGCACGATCACGGACAGCGCTTCGTAGAGCCTATCGCGCTGTGTAACCAAGGCGGAATTTTGCGCCTGTAGATGAGCAATGCGCTCTTCGAAGCTTCTCCGCCGGCGGGCACCGTCCGGATCTATCCCGCTTTCCTTCAGTTGTGCGATACGGGCGGATTCGATCCGCCGACCACGATCACCTACTAAGGTCGCGCGGCTTGTCAGACCCAATCGACGCTGCACTTCGGGGCGTGAGATCGGCGCGAGCTCCAATCCCAAGCTAACCATTTGGGCGAGGAGGGCGTCGATTGCCTCGTCCAACGTGCCGCCCCTCAACGTCTGTCGTCTCGTCATGGTCGCCCCTAATCATCTGAAACCGAACTGTGTCGTTTGTCCGTGTCCGCAACCGTCATCGGACGCCCATTTGGAAACACGCGCTGCACACCTGCATTGGTATCGCGTGCGAGGACGGATTTTAAATTGTTGAGCTTGTCCTCTTGGTCCGCCAGCCATACATCGCTGCCTACCTCTCCGGCGCCGGCATCGCGCATGATGGTAATTGCGGTAGTCAAATTCTCGGCTTGTCTCTCAAGGTTGGCGCGCTCGGATGGGGTGCCCATCAGATGGAGATGCGAGCAGCCGTTCCAACACTGAAGATGCTTAGGGCAGGGCGCTTGGGAGAAATCGTGAATGCAACCTCCGAAGGGTGTCACATGCAGCGCAGTGGCGTGTACGGCAAGGAATGCTTCTGCTGTGGTCGTGCCTTTGTCTGACAGCAAAGCATGGTAACTGTCGGTCAAAGCGCCCTGAATGCGCTTATCTCTTATGCCGCTATGTAGAAAGTCGATACGCTCGTGATGGCTATTGAACGCCAAGAACTCCTGATGGGCAGCAGTGTTTTCTTCAATGCTCGTGTGCTGGTAATAGACATTCTGGTCGAGACGTTTTCGCCCCAGGGCCAACGCTTGCTGAACGTCACTCATGCCGGTCAGATGGTAAATAGTGTTTCGCCAGTGTCGAGGTTGGTGGCTTGTTAGCCGAATCGGAGCTCCATCGGATTCGGTTAATGATCGGCGGGAAAAAATGGACGAGTACGCTTCATTGGCGCCCAGCGCATTATTGATGTCCCGAAGGGTGACCCCACGCGGTAAGACACGAAATACATTCGCTTCACGTCCACCGAGCCGAAATTGACCATCAAAAGCGATAGCAAGTGTTTCGCTGGTTTTAAGGATAATATGAAGATTGCCTCCGATATTTTCTGTTAATACTGCATGGCCATGAAGCTTGGGAACGAGCAGGCGCTCAATATCACCGGCCAAGTATCTACGCTCGATATCCTCATACTGATGGCTAGTCTCGTCTAAGGGGTGAACTCCGTTTCGGGAAAAATACACAGAGAGATTCCTAAGGGTATCTCGATTCTCGCTAAACCCGAGCCAATCTAGAACCTCAACCTCTGACATTGCTGTCTGTGGTGAGTAGTTCCAGAGACGCCCTGGATGCGCTTCTTGCCACCTAGCGATTTCTCGCTGCTCTTGGGTCAGCATCTTCAATCGTTCGACCGCGCGCCTGGCTAAAGGAACGTCGCTTTTTGCGAACCAATGAACACGGGATTGAAATTGCTTTTCCGCAAAGTACCTGATCCCGCATTCGACTATGGGTTTACCATTGGCATCTACAACTACCTTTCCTGCCGTCCCTTTGATTGGCCGTTCGACCCAACAGTCATAGGGAATTACTGATACCTCATTACCCCGTTGCCCAGTCGCGATCAACAAATCGATCACACGCAGCAAAATTTCTTCGCCCTCACTGCGCGGATGGTTCGAGCATAAGGCGTAGGCTTCCATCGCCTCGCGAGAAGGCAACTTGTCATCAGACTTACGCTGTTTTACCGCACGATCAGGATCGTGCAATGAAATGTAGTCGTGGCGGCGTTTCTCTGGTTTTGCATCATGCTCAAAGTGGATGGCGATCTCGGTTAATTGCAGATTATCAATCGTATCCGCTATTACCTGAAGATGAGAGATCGCGTCATAAAGGTTCTTGTAGCCACTTTCGCGGAGAAAGGCTACGACGCGGTCAAAATCGCCGCGCGTCAACTGTGTGGGGTCGGATACACCGCGTTCAAACAAAGGGTTGTACAGCCGCCGGACAGCAATATTGTATGCAGCCGCCATCGAAAATTTCAGGCTCCGGGTGCGCTGCAGATATACAATTAAGGCCTTGCAAAAATCCTGGAAATCCAAGGGGAGGGCAGCTTTAGGAGGAACAGAATAGCCATTTTTTTCAAGCGATTGTCGGTGAGTTTCAAAGGTTAGGGTCGGTTGCTTTAAGCGCTGCGGCAGCCAATGCTGGACCGACCATAGCGTTAACTCCCAAGGGGTTGGAATCGGTAATGACTGAAAAATCACTTGTTCCTGTTTAATGAGGCCTTCGAGATTCAGCCTTGCTCTAGATGGCATCATCTGCGGCACCCTCCGTGTGCTGCCGGCAGCGCTCGATGGTAGCGCTTACTGCCAGGATGGTTGTTTGATGCTGTGCGAGAGGCCGGTTGTGAATGAAGTCTCCGGCTTGTTCTGCCATGTCTATGAACCGTTGAGCTTCTCGTTGCAGCGCCTCTTTCACTTGCTCATGGCGGCCGTCAGCAAAGGGGTGAAACTTCTTGCAGGTGTAGCAGGCATAGACAGGATTGTAGGGGCAGTGGGTATGAACTGGGAGGGCGCAGGCACCAATGTCCCCAATGTACTGCGTATCGATGACGCCGCGGATGGCTCTTTCGTGCACCGTATCGCGGCGCTGGACGATTTCCCCGGTTAATAAACTGCGCATAATGCGTTGATAGGTAGGGCTCTTACCGAGTGCTTTCTCTTTGATCCGAGCGATGTTTGGGGTTGCCGTTACATAAGCACGCGCCGCAACTGTGCTGTTGTGGCCCAGCAGTTCAGCAATCATGTCTGCAGGAGTTCCTTGGTCCGCCAAACCTTGCCCGAGGTGATGACGCAGTAACATGGTTACCTGGTTCGGTTTGTCTATCCCGGCTTTACGCAGCTCCTGTTTAAGGCCTACACCAATTTCGGTTGCCGAGAGGCGCCTTCCTTTAGGATTTACAAATAATGGTTCGCAGTTGCTGCCAAAGCGGCGTTGAATTTCCGAAACATGCTGTGAGATTTTTTCACCTAGCCGGGTTGTTATTTTGCGGGGCCGTCGCTCAGGTCTGCGTTGACCGACCTTTTTGGCCATGGGTAGCCAGAGGGTGTAGTACCTTTCATGATC
>NZ_JBFUBK010000186.1:0-4529 GCF_056405815.1 Pseudomonas sp. P1_F1_2
ACCTGAAGCAATGGCTGACCTGAAGCAATGGCTGTTTGGCAATGCTCGCTTCCTGTTGCGTCAACTGGAGGGCGCGAGAGCGGAAATGGCCTTGGCAGTGAGTGCCTACAACCTAAAACGCGCAATTAGTGTGCTCGGGGCCCGCCAATTGATGGCGTTAATGGGCTGAAAGGCTTTTTTCGCCTGTCGCCCGCACCAAAACAAACGCCCCGAACAAGTCGGGGCGTTTGTTGGGCCGGCCTTCAGCGCGTTTTCACACAGTCTGCGAAGGTCGCCTTTTTCAGTCAGCCAGCGTTGATCAGAATTCGTGATCAGCGTTGTCCGGGTTCAGGTCGCTGATACCCAGCGAGCCAGCAGCGGCTTCGATCGCGCCAGTCTGCTTGACCAGGGAAGCGATCGCGTCACGCACGATCTGATTGCCCGCGGTGTTGCCAGCGGCGATCAGTTGGTCGTAGTGCTCGCCTTTGTTGGCGTGATCAACCATGACCTGAAGCTTGGCTTCGGTCGCGGCCAGATCGGCTTTCAGAGTGGTGTCGGCAGCCGGGTCGGCTTTGGCCACCAGGGACGACAGGCTGGCGCCGGTCATTTTGGTGCCGTCGGCGCGGGTGTATTCGCCCAGGTACACGTTACGAATGCCTTTGGCATCGTAGAAGTGCGAGTTGTGGGTGTTGTCGCTGAAGCAATCCTGTTCGTCTTCCGGGGAGTTGGCTTCCAGGGAAACCTTCATGCGCTCGCCCGCCAGTTCGCCCAGGGACAGGCTGCCCATGCCGAACAGCATTTTGCGCAGGCCGGATTCAACCGGTTCGGCTTCCAGCGTGGCGCGGTAGTTGTCAGCCACGTTTGGCTTCCAGTTACCGACCATTTCTTCCAGATCGCTGACCAGCAGTTGGGTCACGGACTTCAGGTAAGCGCGACGACGGTCGTTGTGACCACCGGTTGCGCCTTTGCCTTCCAGGTAGTCGGAAGCAGGACGGTTGCCGGCGCCAGGGCCAGTGCCGTTCAGGTCCTGGCCCCACAGCAGGAACTCGATGGCGTGGTAGCCGGTGGCGACGTTAGCCTCGGAACCACCCAGCTCGTTCAGGCTGGCGAGTTTTGCCGGGGTGATGTCTTTCACGTCGACCTTGTCTTCGCCGATCTGGACTTCAGTGTTGGCGATGATGTTGGCCGTGGCGCCCGGGTTACCCAGTGCGTGTTCGTAGGATTTGTCGACGTAGTCGATCAGGCCTTCGTCCAGTGGCCAGGAGTTAACCTGACCTTCCCAATCGTCGATGATGGTGTTGCCGAAGCGGAACACTTCACTCTGCAGGTAAGGAACGCGGGCAGCGACCCAGGCAGCCTTGGCGGCTTTCAAGGTGTCGGCGTTCGGCTTGGCGAGGAAGGCGTCGACGGCGGTTTGCAGGGTTTTCGCGGTGGATTCGGCATCGCTGTATACGGCGAAGACGATGTCGGCGTAGTGCGCGACAACGGCTTTGGCGGCGGCTTCATCGACTTTGCTGACAGCGGCAGGCGCAGCCGCTGGAGCAGCGGCAGCGCTGGCGACTGGTGTAGGCGCTGGCGCTGCCGTGGTCTTGTCTTTGCCTTCGCCACAACCGGCGAGGGAAATAGCGATGGCCAACAGACTGGCGGTAGCCAGAGGCATACGAATCATGGCGAACATCCTGCTTCAAGAGGGGGTGGAAGGGCGCTTCACGCGCGCAAAACTGCGACATAATGCAAATCTTTCGCATTATGTGTAAAGGGTTGCAGGTGGAAATATTTCTTATTCACACGGGGTTGTGTCGTGGATCAAAAGAAACGCAGCCTCGTTTCACTCGACAGCTGCTACACAGCTGCTACAGAAGCACGGGGGCCCATGTAGGAGCTGTCGAGTGAAACGAGGCTGCGATTTCCGAATCTCTACAAATCTACAAAATAGCCGCGTTACTGCGCTGGGCCTGTTTCAGGTAGGCGCTCAACTCACGTGCCGGCAAGGGTTTGCTGTAGTGATAGCCCTGACCTTCGTGGCAGCCTTCGGAGATGATATAGGCCTCTTGCTCGGCGGTTTCCACGCCTTCGGCAATGACCTGCATGCCCAGACTCTTGCCCAACTGGATAATCGCTCGAACGATGGTTGCATCGTCGTCGTCATCGAGCAGGTCTTGCACGAAGCTCTTGTCGATCTTGATTTTGTCCAGCGGCAGGCTTTTCAGATAGCTCAGTGACGAATAGCCGGTGCCGAAGTCATCGATGGCGATCAATGCGCCGGAGCGGCGCAGGCTCAGCAGGTGTTGGGCGGCGGTGCTGATGTCTTCCATGAGGCCGGTTTCGGTCACTTCCAGTTCCAGGCTGCGCGGTGGCAGACGGTACATTTKCAGCAGGTTATTGACCACTCGCGGCAACTCGGCGTGGTGCAATTGCACGGTGGACAGGTTGACCGCCATGCGCAGGTCGGGGAAGCCCTGGTCGTGCCATTCACGCAGCTGTTTGCAGGCCTGATCCAGTACCCATTCGCCAATGGCAATGATGGTGCCGTTTTGCTCGGCCAACGGAATGAACAGATCGGGCGGCACCAGGCCATGCTCGGGATGTTGCCAGCGAATCAACGCTTCGACGCCCACCACCCGGTGGTCGCGGTAACTGATTTGGGGTTGGTAGACCAGGTAGAACTGATTGCGCAGCAGTGCGTCGCGCAGGTCTTTTTCCAGTTCGCGACGGCGGCGCATCTCGGTGTCGACGCTGGCAATGTAGAACTGATAGCGATTGCGTGAGCGCGTCTTGGCCAGGGTCATGGTCTGTTCGGCTTTTTGCAGCAGCTTCTCGGTGCTGTCGCCATCCTCGGGAAACAAGGTGATGCCAATGGTCGCGCGCAGGCGTATTTCCTGATGATCGAGGGCAAACGCCGCTTCCAGGTCATCGAGAATGCTTTGCGCCAGTTCGGCGGCTTCGTAGGGTTGTTCGATATCGGCCTGGACCAGGGCGAACTGGTCGCCGCCCAGACGGGCGAGGGCGCCGAGGCGGCCACTGTGAGCCCGCAACCTGTCAGCCAGGGCCAATAGCAATTGGTCGCCGGTCTGATAGCTGAATTGTTCGTTAATGCCTTTGAAGTCATCCAGGCCCACCACCAACACCGCGACCCGACGCTGCAATTTGCCGGCGTCGACCAGGATCTTGTCCAGCTGATGCTGCAATTGCTGGCGATTTGGCAGGCCGGTGAGGAAGTCGTACTGGGCCATGCGCAACAGGCTGTTTTCCGCTTCGTGGCGCAGGTGAGTGTTGCGTTCGATGGATTCGAGCAACTGGTTGGCGGTGTTGATCCAGATCCCCAGTTCGTTTTTTTCGTGGCCCTTGAGCTGCGGGATTTTGTGTTCGCTGGGGCGATCCGGGTTGATTTCGGTCAGGTGTTCGATAATCCGCGACAGCGGTTTGGTCAGCAGCCAGTGATAGACCAGGTACAGCACCAGGCCCATGGCCAAGGCGCGCAGCACGCCGGAAATGAAGATGATCACCGAGTTGACGATGAAGCCCTGCCCGTAGGTGGCGGTATCGAGGGTGATGCTCAGGTCGCCGTAATATTCACTGTAAGGGCCGCGACCTACCAGTTGGGTGGTGAAGGTGCGTTCCTTGCCGAGGATCAGGTCGGTCAGCCAGCGACTGTTTGAATGCTGCAATTCGCGGGTTTTTTGCGCGAGCATGGCTTCGTTGGGGTGGCCGATGGAGGCCTGGCGCACGGCGTCGTCCTGGAACAGGCCTTCGATCACTTGCATGCCCATTTCCCGGTCCAGGCTGTAGACCGCCTGGGTCGAGGGGTCGCGGAACATGTCGAGGATGCGTTCGGCGTCATTGGCCACGGCCTGGCGCGTCTTGTAGGCATCGAAGACGATTTGCGCACAGCTCAAGACCACGCCGACGATCAATGCCGACAGGAGCACGACCCGGAGCAACTTCACCGACAAGCTGTTCTTGAGTTCCAGCTTCAAAGGGTTATTCCTTGTTCCGTGCGGGTAGCATCAAGTTGCCATGAGTATTGGCAATCCTGTGTTTGCAGTCAAAGGGACAATCAATCACAGGGGGTTTTTGCCTGTGGGCTTGGCCGATATGCAGTTGCCTGGGGTATTTGTCCGATTAGTACTGTGTCGGTAGTTGGGTCCTTCAACTTGAGGGGGATGGGGACTATTTTTCCTTTTGGTTGATGTTAGACGGGTGTGGCGTTGGGGCAAGGGGTTGATCGCTGGTTTCATCGTCCGATTTTGGCTTGATTTTTTTGGGGGCGCGTTGAGGCTGTGGGGGGGGTACATATCCGTTGCTGCGGTAACGGCTACTTATGGTTTCGCCCTGACGGTCGACTCCCTTTGGCAAACGCCCCAAAGGAAGCAAAGGTCTCGCCCCGGCGTCCGGCCCCTCGCTGGGGCTCGGCGTTCCTTCGCTCCGGTATTCATCCGGGGACACTGCCCTCCGGTCGGCTTCGCTTCGACCTACATGCAGCGTGTTCGACTGCGTCGAACGGCGCTGCGCGCCACTCCCCGGATGAACACCTCCACTCAGCCTCCCGA
>NZ_JBFUBK010000187.1:0-4418 GCF_056405815.1 Pseudomonas sp. P1_F1_2
GGGTACTGGTCGTACTCAAATTGTTAAAACCACACCAAACCCTGGGGGAGCGTGGCTTGCCCGCGATGGCCGCACCACAAGTCTCAAGCCGGGACCACAGACTCCACCAATCCCAAAAACCGGCAAAGCTCCCCACGCTTGGCCAACGCATCGCGTCGCCCCAGCTCAATCAATTCGCTGCAATACCCCGCCTCGAACAGCAAATAGCTCAACACCCCCGCCCCGCTCGTCTTCGTAGCCCCAGGCCCACGCAGAAACAGGCGCAACGCTGCCGGTAATTCCTGCCGATGCCGCGCCGCAATCTCGTCGATCGGCTGACTCGGCGAAATCACCAGCACGTCTACCGGCGCCACGCCCAGCGCACGGGTCGGCGTACCATCGGGCATCAAGTGACTGAACTGATTCAGACGCTGCAACAGCTCGATGTCGCTTTCCAGGCTATCAATGAACGTACTGTTGAGCATGTGCCCGCCGATCTGCGCCAGCGTCGGCTGTTGCCCAGTGTAGGTGCGTTGCAGCGGTTGCTGCGGGTCGACGCCACGCGGGTTGCCGCTGACACCCACCACCAGCACGCGGCTGGCGCCCAGGTGCAGCGCCGGGCTGATCGGGGCGGATTGGCGCACGGCGCCGTCGCCGAAGTACTCGTCGCCGATTTTCACCGGGGCGAACAACAGCGGAATGGCGGAGCTGGCCAGCAAATGCTCGACACTCAATGCAGTCGGAACGCCGATGCGCCGATGACGCAACCACGAATCGATGGTGCCGCCGCCCTGATAGAAGGTGACGGCCTGACCGGACTCATAGCCAAACGCAGTCACCGCCACCGCCTGCAATTGCTTTTGCGCAATCGCTTCGGCGATGCCGGCCATGTTCAGTTTGTCATTGAGCAAACCGCGCAGTGGCGAACTGTTCAGCAATGCCACCGGCACCTGAGCGCCGATGCCCAACAGGCTGTGACTGACAAAGCGACTGGCCTGGCTGATCACGCCGGGCCAATCGCTGCGCAGCACCAGATGGCTGCGAAAGCCCTGCCAGAACGCCGTCAGTTTTTCGATCGCGCCGCGAAAATCCATCGCCCCGCTGGCCAGGCTGACCGCGTTGATCGCCCCGGCCGAGGTGCCGACGATCACCGGAAACGGGTTGCTTGCGCCCACCGGCAATAGCTCGGCAATCGCCGCCAACACCCCCACTTGATACGCCGCCCGAGCCCCACCGCCGGAAAGAATCAACCCTGTAACCGGTTCAGCAGGACTCATCGCAACACTCCATGGCGCTTAAAGGGATCGGTCACTCAACCGCGTTTTTTGTACAGCTTCGGCTCGCCCGGTGGACGGCTCTTGAAGCGGCGGTGAGCCCAGAGGTATTGCTCCGGGCATTCGCGCAAGGCGCCTTCGACCCACTGATTGATGCGGATGCAATCGGCCTCTTCGGTTTCGCCGGGGAACCCTTCGAGTGGCGCATGAATCACCAGTCGATAGCCGCTACCGTCCGCCAGGCGCTCCTGTGTGAACGGCACCACCAACGCCTTGCCCAACCGGGCAAATTTGCTGGTGGCGGTGACCGTCGCGGCCTGAATGCCGAACAGCGGCACGAAAATACTTTGTTTGGCGCCGTAATCCTGGTCCGGCGCGTACCAGATCGCCCTGCCCGCGCGCAGCAATTTGAGCATGCCGCGCACATCGTCGCGCTCTACGGCCAGCGAATCGAGGTTGTGCCGCTCGCGACCACGGCGCTGGATGTAGTCGAACAACGGATTTTTGTGTTCGCGGTACATGCCGTCGATGGTGTGCTGCTGCCCCAACAGCGCCGCGCCGATTTCCAGCGTGGTGAAATGCACCGCCATCAGGATCACGCCCTTGCCCTCGAGCTGAGCCTTTTTCAGGTGCTCCAGCCCTTCGACATGGGCCAGTTTGGCCAGACGCTGACGCGACCACCACCAACTCATCGCCATTTCAAAGAAGGCGATACCGGTGGAGGCAAAGTTTTCCTTGAGCAGCCGCTTGCGCTCGGCGGGCGATTTTTCAGGGAAACACAGTTCGAGATTGCGTTTGGCAATGCGCCGTCGGTCGCCGGCCAGGCGATACATCACGGCCCCCAAGAGGCGACCGATAAACAGCAACGCCGGATACGGCAACTGCACAACCAGCCACAACAGCCCCAAGCCACACCACAGCGGCCAGAAACGCGGAGAAAGAAATGCTGTTCGAAAACGCGGGCGATCCATTAAAGGTTCCGGAAAGACAATGGCCGGGCATTCTACATCGTTCGACCCGGCTTGCGGCTTGCGGGCGTTCTCGTTATAAGTCTCGGCACTTTTAGTGACAAGCCGTTGTATGCCGACCATGAGCCAAACCGAACTGCAAGACCAGGATCCCGTGTTCCAGTTGAAGGGCAGCATGCTTGCCATTACGGTGCTGGAACTGGCCCGCAACGACCTCGAGAACCTTGATCGGCAACTGGCCGCCAAGGTCGCACAGGCACCCAACTTTTTCAGCAACGCCCCGCTGGTGCTGGCCCTGGACAAGCTCCCGGCCAGCGAAGGCGCGGTGGACTTGCCGGCCCTGATGCGTGTCTGCCGTCAACACGGCCTGCGTACCCTGGCCATCCGCGCCAGCCGCATCGAAGACATCGCTGCCGCCATTGCGGTCGATCTGCCGGTGCTGCCGCCGTCCGGTGCCCGTGAGCGCCCGCTTGATCCGCTCGAAGGCCAGGTGAAGAAAAAACCGGAAAAACCACCGGAATCGACTATCAAACCGACGAAAATCATCACTTCGCCCGTACGCGGCGGTCAGCAGATTTATGCACAAGGCTGCGATCTGGTGGTGATTTCCTCGGTCAGCCCGGGTGCGGAACTTCTCGCCGATGGGAACATCCATGTATACGGCCCTATGCGCGGCCGGGTATTGGCCGGCGTCAAAGGTGACACGAAAGCCAGGATTTTTTGTCAGCAAATGAGCGCTGAACTGGTGTCCATCGCAGGCCACTACAAGGTTTCCGAGGATCTGCGTCGAGATCCCTTGTGGGGTGCGGGCGTACAGGTCAGCCTGTCCGGCGACGTGTTGAACATCATTCGGCTTTAACGGATACTGCCGCATTTTCCAAGCATCTCTAAAACGTAGCGAAAACGGCTCAAACGAAGTAGGAAAACGGCCAAAGGCAGTGTTTACCGGAGGTAAACCCCGCCCAGGACCGTATTCCAGCCAAGGCTGTCCGACTGCAGTAGTTTTTCAAGAGATGTTTTTCAGGGGCTAAAAGTCCTTTTTCCTTAGGGGTGAAACACCTTGGCCAAGATTCTCGTGGTTACATCCGGCAAGGGTGGTGTGGGTAAGACCACCACCAGCGCCGCTATCGGTACCGGCCTCGCTCTGCGTGGTCACAAAACAGTTATCGTCGACTTCGACGTCGGCCTGCGTAACCTCGACCTGATCATGGGTTGCGAACGTCGCGTCGTGTATGACTTCGTCAACGTGGTCAATGGCGAAGCCAACCTGCAACAGGCGCTGATCAAAGACAAACGCCTGGAAAACCTTTACGTACTGGCCGCCAGCCAGACTCGGGACAAAGACGCGCTGACCACTGAAGGCGTGGAAAAAGTCCTGATGGCGTTGAAAGAAGACTTCGAATTCGTGGTCTGCGACTCTCCGGCGGGCATCGAGAAAGGCGCCCACCTGGCCATGTATTTCGCTGATGAAGCGATTGTCGTGACCAACCCGGAAGTGTCCTCGGTACGTGACTCGGACCGCATGCTCGGCCTGCTGGCCAGCAAGTCCCGTCGTGCCGAACGTGGTGAAGAGCAGATCAAGGAACACCTGCTGATTACCCGCTACCACCCGGAACGTGTCGAAAAAGGCGAAATGCTCAGCGTCGAAGACGTCAAGGAAATCCTTTCGATCAAATTGCTCGGCGTGATTCCGGAATCCCAGGCGGTGCTCAAGGCTTCCAACCAGGGCGTGCCAGTGATTCTTGACGACCAGAGCGATGCAGGTCAGGCCTACAGCGACACGGTTGATCGCCTCTTGGGCAAAGAAAAGGAACATCGTTTTCTCGATGTAACGAAGAAGGGATTCTTCGAGCGCCTGTTTGGAGGTAGGTAATGAACATTTTTGACTTCTTTCGTGCCAACAAGAAGCCAAGTACCGCATCGGTAGCGAAAGAGCGTCTACAGATTATCGTGGCGCATGAACGCGGCCAGCGCAGTACCCCGGACTACCTGCCAGCCTTGCAGAAGGAATTGGTCGAAGTGATCCGCAAGTACGTCAACATCGGGTCCGATGACGTGCACGTCGCTCTGGAAAACCAGGGCAGTTGCTCGATTCTGGAACTCAACATCACCCTGCCGGATCGTTAATCGATCCAGCGGTAGCCACGGCGGCTCAGGCTTGCGCCCCTGTAGGAGCCGAGCTTGCTCGCGATGACGG
>NZ_JBFUBK010000188.1:0-4403 GCF_056405815.1 Pseudomonas sp. P1_F1_2
GCGCTACATCGATACCGATTACCGTTGGCGAGGTAAGGATTGTCATGACGAATCCTCGGAGCTAGGGTTTAAGGGCTTGTCGGGGTTTACCCTTGCGCTGGCTTGCCTCTATCGTCGGTTTTACCGATGAATTCCTTATCGGCGCTTCGGGTAGAAGGGGCGGGACGAGAAGTCTCCCACGGTCCGTACTGGCTAGAGTCGGAATCGAGCTTTTAGTCCCGCCCACCCCTTCAAGTCTAAACATACAAGCGTGGCTTGCCCGCGATGAGGCCATCAACGTCGACGCAGTTTTCAGCTCAGACCACTGAACTCGACCACGGGCATCGTCCGCTTCATCAGCAACTTGCCCCCGCGAACCGAATACAGTGGCAGGCCCTGACTGCGAATCACCTCATAATCGCTGTCCGCCGACAGCACCAGCAAGTTCGCCGGCCGCCCGGCTTCCAGGCCATAACGATCGCCGAGGTTCATCGCCCTGGCGCTGTTGTCTGTGACCAGGTCCAGTGCGCTTTGCAGGTTTCGATACCCGAGCATATGGCAGATGTGCAGCCCCGCTTCGAGCACCCGCAGGATGTTGCCATTGCCCAGCGGATACCACGGGTCAACGATCGAGTCCTGGCCGAAACACACGTTCATCCCCGCTTCGAGCAACTCGTTGACCCGTGTCACGCCACGGCGTTTCGGAAAGGTGTCGAAGCGTCCTTGCAGGTGAATGCTTTCGGTCGGGCAGGAGACAAAACTGATCCCCGAATGCCCGAGCAGGCGAAACAGCTTGGCGCAGTAAGCGTTGTCGTAAGAGCCCATCGCCGTGGTGTGGCTGGCGGTGACCCGCGAGCCCATGTCGCGACTGCGGGCTTCTTCGGCCAGCACTTCGAGGAAACGTGAATGCGGGTCGTCGGTTTCGTCGCAGTGCACGTCCACCAGGCAGCCAGTGCGTTCGGCCAGGTCCATCAGGAACTTCACTGAGCTGACGCCCTGATCGCGGGTGTACTCGAAGTGCGGAATGCCACCGACCACATCGGCGCCCATGCGGATCGCTTCTTCCATCAACTCGCGGCCATTGCGGTAGGACTCGATGCCTTCCTGCGGGAACGCGACGATTTGCATGTCGATCAGGTGACGGCTTTGCTCGCGCACCTCGAGCATGGCCTTGAGCGCGGTGAGTTGCGGGTCGGTGACGTCGACGTGGGTGCGCACATGCTGAATGCCGTGGGCGGCGAGGGTCTGGATGGTTTTTGTGGCGCGGGTCCTGGTGTCTTCCTCGGTGATCGTGACCTTGCGCTCGCCCCAGCACTCGATGCCTTCGAACAGTGTGCCGCTCATGTTCCAGCGCGGCTCGCCGGCGGTCAGGGTGGCGTCGAGGTGAATGTGCGGTTCGACGAAAGGAGGCACCACCAGGTTGCCACCGGCGTCCAGATCGTCGGGCCCCAGGGTCGGGGCTTCGGTCTGGCGGGCAATGGTACGGATCAGGCCGTTTTCCAGGTGCAACTCATGCAGGCCTTCTTGGTTGCGCAGGCGGGCGTTGATGATGTGCATGAGGTGAGTCCTTTGGGTTGATGACTCTAAATTAGCGCGGCAGTGGCGATCCTTGCTAGTGCCGCGTGACGAAACACAACCGGCCCTTGTAGGCGTGGGTTCATTGCGCCAGGGGCAGGAACCGCAACAACGCCGCGACAATCGCTTCCGGCACATCTTCCTGCACCAGATGCCCGGCATTGGGGATCGGGTGAAATTGCGAGCCGGCAATTATCTGGTGCAAGGCCCGTCCTCGCTCGATGGGGATCCACTGGTCATCCTCGCCCCACAGAATCTGCACCGGGCATCGAATGGTCGGGTACAACCCTTCGACCTCGCGGGTATAGCGTTCGTCCATCTGCGCAATCTGCCGGTAAAACGCCGCTTGCCCCGGATCACCCAGCCACGGTTGCACGTAAGGCGCGAGTTCTTCATCGGTCATGTCGCGTTTGATCGCCCCGCGAATGTAGGCCGGCACAATGGCCTGCTGAATGTAATCGGGTACGCCACTGAACGCCGCTTCATGCTGACGCACATGCTGCACGAACGGCGAACCCCAGGGCGACAGCGCTACCGGGTCGATCAGCGTGAGGCTGCGGTAATCCTTGCCGTTCAACAGATGCGCGCGCAGGGCCGTGGCGCCACCGAAATCGTGGGCCACCACGTCTGGCCGTTCGATTGCCCAGTGATCGAGCAAATGCGCCAGCAACTCGTTCTGCACGCCCAGCGACACGTCGCCGTCGACCTTCTCGGATTGGCCATAACCCAGCAGGTCGAAATAATGCACGCGGTGTGTGGCGATGAAGTGCGGGGCGATCCGGTGCCACACATAAGAAGAGAAGGGGGTGCCGTGTACGAACACCAGCGGCGGGCCGTCGCCGTGAACGGCGTAGTGAATCCGGTGCCCATTGAAGCGGTATTGGCGGTCCAGCAACCAGTCAGCCATGTGCCTGTCCTCTTGGCGGGTGCGAACCCGAAAAGCATAGGCATAAAAAAACCACCGCTGAGGGTGGTTTGATCATTCACTGACGAAACGCCGTTTCATTGCAGGAGTGAGCCGGGTTACTCGCCGTGATAGATGCAGCCGCTGGTGCACGTCTCGTGGATACGGATCGCGCTCAGCTCCGGTAGCAGGGGCTTCAATTCATTCCAGATGAATTTGGCCAGGACTTCACTGGTCGGGTTTTCCAGACCGGGAATGTCGTTCAGGTAGTTGTGGTCCAGACGCTCGTAGAGTGGCTTGAAGATCGCCTTGATTTCCGAGAAGTCACGGATCCAGCCGGTGTGCGGGTCGATGTCGCCGCTCAAGTGGATCGCCACTTTGAACGAGTGACCGTGCAGGCGACCGCACTTGTGGCCTTCCGGTACGTGAGGCAGGCGGTGGGCGGATTCGAACGTAAACTCTTTGAAGATTTCCACAGTGATTTGAGCTCTGTCAGGTGGCGATCGCCGCGGCGATGTGGGCAGGTGGCGAGTTTAACAGAGCTCTGGGCAAAACACTGACTAAAGGGTCAGCAAGCGCTCGCCGAGGCGACCATTGGCGGCCAGTTCGAGGAACTCATCACCGAGGCGACGGCTTTCATCCATCGCAGCACGCCAGTATTTCTGCCGGCCCGGCGCGTCGCCCATGAAACGCTTGAAATCGTTACGGTCCGGCAGTTTGCCGTAGGGCAAGCGCGCCAGATAATCCTTCGACGGCGCCAGTAGCAGAACATCTTGCAACCGCGCGGGGCAGGCACGGCGCCACGGCAACGTCTTGTCGAACCAGCCGGGAATCACCCGGTCGGTGAAGTGCGGGTACAGCACGATGTCGTTGCCGCTGTAGGGCAGATCAAGGTGGTAATCCAGCAAGCCGCCATCGCGGAACGTCCCCTTGCCGGCCCCTGGCAAATCGCGCACGCCTTCCATCACCATCGGGATCGAGCCCGACGCGAGCAAGGCCTGGCGCAGGTTGCCGGCGTTCAATGCGACAAAGCGCGACGGGAAGTCATTCAGTGCATTGACCGGCGGGGCCAGGCGCGGGTCGTGGATGATCAGCCGTTCGAAATGCCGCGACAGCCGCGCGCGAGCACGCAAGTTGTCGGCGATCACTGAGCCGAGCGCCAACCCGAGCCGGCCACGATGATCGTCGGCCAGGCGTCCGTGGCTTTTGACCACCATGATGTTCAGCCGGTAATGGGCGTTGCTCAGGATCGAGGCGTCGCGGCCGTCGAGCAATTCATCGAGCATGCGCCGGGAACTCTGGCTGATCTGCGCCATGGTCACGCCCTTGGCAAAGTTCTGCTCGGTGTACAAGTGACCGAGGCGCCGGATGCCTTCGGCGGCATCCGGCAGGCACGCGCTGGCAAAGCGCCAGGAACCGACCGAGGCGCCAATCAGCGAACGCTCCCGAGGCGCGGCCGGCAGCCATTCGCCAAACAACGCCAGGTCCAGACCTTGAATCCCCAAGGCCTTGGGGCCACCGGCGGCACCCGGCAGCGTGCCGACATCGGCGGCGCTCAAGCCGTTTTCACGGATACGCGCCATGGCACGCGGGCCGGCCTTGAGGGTCAGGGAGGGGAACTTGATGTGGATAGCGGTCATACCGGTCTCGATGGTTGGCAAGCGCAAGATTATAAGCAGTTCAGGCAACACCACCCATCCACTGTGGGAGATTCTATGTTGCAGGGGAACCCTGCAGCCTTAAATTTGGCTGGTATTCGCTCTGGTTTTTCATGAGAGCGAATGCCACCCGGCATAGCTTGCGGGCGAGGATCACCAGGGCTTGGGTTTTTGCCAAGCCTCTGACGAGATAGGACTCATAGTACGGTTTCCAGGTGGCAGACCGACAAGCCGCCATCGCCGCGTTGTGAGCCAGGCGCCGCAGCTCCGTATCGCCTTTTTTGGAC
>NZ_JBFUBK010000189.1:0-4388 GCF_056405815.1 Pseudomonas sp. P1_F1_2
TCCTACAGGTGCGGCGATCTCTTGTAGGAGCTGTCGAGTGAAACGAGGCTGCGAATCGTCAATTAATTGAACTCGTCGCCCACCGGATACCGGCTCGCATTCAAGCTCTCTTTGATCTTGCGCAAATGCGGCTGGAAGTCCACACCACGACGCAGGGTCATGCCGGTAGCCAGCACGTCCAGCACGGTCAGTTGAATGATCCGCGAGGTCATCGGCATGTAGATGTCAGTGTCTTCGGGCAGCGGGATATTCAGGCTCAGGGTGCTGGCCTTGGCCAGTGGTGAACCTTCGGCTGTCAGACCCAGCACCGATGCACCGTTCTCCCGGGCGATGCGCGCCACTTCCACGAGTTCGCGGGTGCGGCCGGTGTAGGAGATGATCACGAACAATTCGCCGGTGTGTGCCACCGACGCAATCATCCGTTGCATCAGCACATCGGCATGGGCGGTGACGGCCAGATTGAACCGGAAGAATTTGTGCTGTGCGTCCAGTGCCACCGGGGCCGAGGCACCGAGGCCGAAGAAGTGGATCTGCCGGGCTTGAATCAGCAGGTCGACGGCACGGCTGATCAGGTTCGGGTCAAGCGCCTGGCAAGCGCTGTCCAGCGATGCGATGGCACTGCCAAAGATTTTCTGTGTGTAAGCCTCAGGGTTGTCATCGGCCTCGACCGCACGGCTGACATACGCCGCGCCACTGGCCAGGCTTTGAGCCAACTGCAGTTTGAGTTCCGGGTAGCCGCTGACGCCGAACGAACGGCAGAAACGGTTGACCGTCGGCTCGCTGACCTTCGAGGCCTGGGCGAGGGCGGCAATGCTGAACCGGGTGGCCTGCTGTGGGTTGAGCAGGATCACTTCGGCGACTTTACGTTCAGCCTTGTTCAGGTCTTCAAGGCGATTCTGGATCTGTTCCAGTAAATTCCGCACGCGGTCCATATATGTTCCTTGGGTCAGCAGCGCAAATTAGAGTTCGGCTATGCCAAAAGGGCCTTTGATGCGGCCCCAAACGGTGGCCTATCCTACTGATGGCTCCGACCGACCACCACTCGGAATCTATATTTTGCGAAAATGTTGTGGTTATTACTACATTTTCTCTTGAGCGATGCCTTGAAAAAAGGTATTTGTAGCTTAACTTGATAAAAGAACAAACATCATGCCTTCGATTACGGTTGAACCGTGCACCTTTGCCTTGTTCGGCGCCCTCGGCGATCTGGCCTTGCGCAAGCTGTTTCCTGCCCTCTATCAACTCGACGGCGCAGGCCTCTTGCACGAGGATACGCGCATTATCGCGCTGGCCCGCGAGCCCGGCACCGAGCAGCAACACCTGGCATTCATCGCCGCCGAGTTGCGTCGTTATGTCGGGGCCAAAGAGCTGGATGCGGCCGTGGTCGAACGCTTCCTGGCCCGACTGAGCTACCTGCACGTCGACTTTCTCCAGGCTGATGATTACATCGCCCTGGCTGAAATGGCCGGCAGTGCCCAGCGCGTGATTGCCTACTTTGCGACGCCTGCCGCCGTTTACGGCGCGATCTGCGAGAACCTGGCCAAGGTCGGCCTGGCGCAAAACACCCGCGTAGTCCTGGAAAAGCCCATCGGCTCGGACCTGGAATCCTCGCGCAAGGTCAACGACGCCGTGGCACAGTTCTTCCCGGAAAACCGCACCTACCGCATTGACCATTACCTGGGCAAAGAGACGGTTCAAAACCTCATCGCGCTGCGTTTCGCCAACAGTCTGTTCGAAACCCAGTGGAACCAGAACTACATCTCCCACGTGGAAATCACCGTGGCCGAGAAGGTCGGGATCGAAGGCCGTTGGGGTTACTTCGACAAGGCCGGTCAACTGCGGGACATGATCCAGAATCACCTGCTGCAGCTGCTTTGCCTGATCGCCATGGACCCGCCGGCCGACCTGTCCGCCGACAGCATCCGCGATGAGAAAGTCAAAGTCCTCAAGGCGCTGGCGCCGATCAGCCCGGAAGGCCTGACCACTCAAGTAGTGCGCGGTCAGTACATCGCCGGTTACAGCGAAGGCAAATCGGTCCCGGGTTACCTTGAGGAAGAAAACTCCAACACCCAGAGCGACACCGAAACCTTCGTCGCCTTGCGTGCCGATATTCGCAACTGGCGCTGGGCCGGCGTGCCGTTTTACCTGCGCACCGGCAAGCGCATGCCGCAGAAGCTGTCGCAGATCGTCATCCACTTCAAGGAACCGTCGCATTACATCTTCGCCCCTGAGCAGCGCCTGCAAATCAGCAACAAGCTGATTATCCGCCTGCAACCGGACGAAGGTATTTCCTTGCGCGTGATGACCAAAGAGCAAGGCCTGGATAAGGGCATGCAGCTGCGTAGCGGTCCGTTGCAACTGAATTTTTCCGACACTTATCGCAGCGCGCGGATTCCCGATGCCTACGAGCGGTTGTTGCTGGAAGTGATGCGCGGCAATCAGAACCTGTTTGTCCGTAAAGATGAAATCGAAGCCGCGTGGAAATGGTGTGACCAGTTGATCGCCGGGTGGAAAAAATCCGGTGATGCGCCCAAGCCGTACGCGGCCGGGTCCTGGGGACCGATGAGCTCCATTGCTCTGATCACGCGGGATGGGAGGTCGTGGTATGGCGATATCTAATTTGAAACTGCCTCAGGGCGTCAGCGCCCATGCGTTCAAAAGCCCGGTGCTGTTGGCCGAAACGCTGGCACTGACGGTTGCCAAGCAATTGAGCGAAGCGATCGACACCCAAGGCACCGCCACGCTGGTGGTGTCCGGTGGTCGCAGCCCGGTGGCGTTTTTCCAGCACCTGGCCAAACAGGCGCTGGACTGGTCGAACGTGGTGGTCAGCCTGGCCGACGAACGTTGGGTGCCGGTTGAGCATGCCGACAGCAATGCCGGTCTGCTCAAGCGCTATCTGTTGCAAGGGCCGGCGGCCAAGGCTCAGTTCCTGAGTCTGTACAGCGCCAGCGCCAACCTTGAACAGGCGGCCGAGCAGGCCGATCGTTTGCTCTCCGAACTGCCGGTGATCGATGTATTGGTGCTGGGCATGGGTGACGACGGTCACACCGCGTCGCTGTTTCCGAACAGCCCGAACCTGGCCGATGCCTTGAAGGCCGACGGCATCCGTCGTTGCTACCCGATGTTGGCACCTACCGTGCCGCATCAACGCCTGACCATGAGCCGTGCGCTGCTGGCATCGGCCAAGCATAAAGTTCTGTCCATTTCCGGTCAGTCAAAACTGACCACCCTGAGTGCCGCATTGGCCAGTGACGATGTCGCCGCCATGCCGATTCGCGCGTTTTTGCAACCCACGTTAGAGATTTACTGGTGCCCATGAGCCAAGGAACAGCCGCTATGACAACCCCATCCCCGACCGTTTCCATGGCGGACAAAGTTGCCCTGATCGACAGCCTCTGCGCCAAGGCGCGGATTTTGCCGGTGATTACCATCGCTCGCGAACAGGACGTCCTGCCGCTGGCTGACGCCCTCGCCGCCGGCGGCCTGACTGCCCTGGAAGTGACCCTGCGTTCGCAGTTCGGCCTCAAGGCCATCCAGATCCTGCGCGAACAGCGTCCGGAACTGGTGACCGGTGCCGGCACCGTGCTGGATCGCCACATGCTCGCCGCCGCCGAAGCGGCCGGTTCGCAATTTATCGTTACGCCAGGCATCACCCGTGATTTGCTCGAAGCCAGTGTCAACAGCCCGATCCCGCTGTTGCCCGGTATCAGCAACGCCTCCGGCATCATGGAAGGCTATGGCCTGGGTTATCGCCGCTTCAAGCTGTTCCCGGCGGAAGTGAGCGGCGGCGTCGCTGCCATCAAGGCCTTGGGCGGCCCGTTCGGCGAAGTGAAATTCTGCCCGACTGGCGGCGTTGGCCCGGCCAATATCAAGAGCTACATGGCATTGAAAAACGTCATGTGCGTGGGCGGTAGCTGGATGCTTGATCCGGAGTGGATCAAGAACGGCGACTGGGCCCGCATTCAGGAATGCACCGCCGAGGCCTTGGCGCTGTTGGACTGATCTGCTTTACCTGACACTTCGTTGTGTGTTCTACGGCTTTACGGTGCGCTTGGTCGGTGCACCGTTTTTTTTTGCCTGTAGAAAAGTAATGGGCCGTTGAAACCTCCTGTAGCAGCTGGCGAAGCCTGCGTCCGGCTGCGAAGCAGTCGTAAAATCTGTATCCACGGGGGTGTCAGAAATTTTGTGTTCGGGCATAACATGAGTAAGAGGTGCATGTATGCCAACCAAGAAGAAACCCGCGTTGCGAGAGCTGCCGAAAATCCCGAAAGAGCTGCTCGAGCAATTCACTGATGGACCGATGACAGCGGAAGCCATTGAGGACGCCTCTGCGGCGTTCAAGAAGGCTTTGATCGAGCGAGCCCTGAGTGCTGAGCTCGGCCACCACC
>NZ_JBFUBK010000190.1:0-6947 GCF_056405815.1 Pseudomonas sp. P1_F1_2
CCTCAAGATCAACGCCTTTGAGCGAGCAGCCGAACGGCCTCAAGATCAACGCCTTTGAGCGAGCAGCCGAACGGGTCGGGGTTGGGCCAGGACACGCCGTTAATAGCCAGGAACGCATTGCTGGCCACGACCTTCGGGTAGTCCGTTATCAACTCTGCCGCTTCACCCACCATCAGCCGCGCCAATTGTTGGTCCGAGCATTCGGCCGGCACGCAATGCCCGGCCACTCGACCGCCGCGCAACACGGTCGCGCTGTGGCACAGCGCCCGGACTTCACCGAGCTTGTGGCTGATAAACAGAATGCTGCAGCCTTCGGCGGCGAGTCGGCGCAAGGTGACGAACAATTCCTCGGCCTCTTGCGGGGTCAGCACCGAGGTTGGTTCATCGAGGATCAGCAAGCGGATGTCTTGCATCAGGCAGCGAATGATTTCTACCCGTTGCCGCTCGCCAATGGACAGGCTGTGGACAAGTCGCTCCGGCTCCAGCGCCATGCCATAACGTCGGGACACTTCACGAATTTTCGGTTCAAGCTGTTTCGGTGTGCCACCCGCCCGGCCCATCGCCAGTGCGATGTTTTGCGCCACGCTCAGTGTTTCGAACAGCGAGAAATGCTGGAACACCATGCCGATCCCAAGGCCTCGGGCCTGGGCGGGGTTGCGCATGGTCACGCGTTGCCCTTGCCAGATCATCTCTCCCGAATCGGCTTGGGTGACGCCGTAGATGATCTTCATCAGCGTACTTTTACCGGCGCCGTTTTCCCCGAGCAGGGCATGGATTTCGCCAGGCGCAATGGTCAGGTCGATAGCGTCGTTGGCCAGGCAGCCGGGGTAGCGTTTGCTGATGCTGCGCAAGTGCAGGCGCGGCGTTTGATCGGGGATCGGCACGGGGTTGGGCATGACTGACTCGGGTCGACAGGAGTGATGCCTGTGGATAAAGCAATTTCCTGGCCATTGAGTCAGGAAAGCCGGCAGTCCCTGCAAGCACGGCTCTCAAGGACGAGGCATTGCTATCTCTCGAGGCTAAGTCAGGCACTACTTCAGGGCAAACCGATTGATCAGGCCCCGGTTTTGCTCGTCGGCAGTTGGTTAAAAAACGAACAACTGCTCGCAAGCCATGCCAGATATGGGGCGGCGACAGCCATGAACGGGTTATCCACAGATTGCTCCACAGTATTTGTGCGCAAGCTCAAAGGACGGGCATAAGCACTGTACGGCTATCTTCTAAAGGTGATAAACCGCGCTAACTATTTGTTTTTACGCGAATTTACGGTGAGTGATGGCGAATTGGACGAAAAGTGAACAAAGCCCGCAAACCCGCATGACAGAAGGGTTACAGGCACCTGTGCTCAGGTTATCCACAGGCGGGTGCACAGTAGATGTGGGCAAATCTCTAACGTCGACGGAATAAGGATGAACGTTGTTGGTGCGTTCAGTGCTGCAACACAATGCGCCCGCGACTCAAGTCCGCCAGCTGCGATTGCAGAGCACTGATTTGCGCTTTCCCCACTGCCAATTGCAGTTCGACGCCGTTGGCGGTGAACGTTTCTTCCACCACCAGCCCGCCCAGTTCCGCCACACGAAGTTTCACCAGCGCCAGTTCGCCGAAGGCGCAGGCACAACTGACGGGTACGCGACTGATCAGCTCAATCTTCGGCGCGGCTTGCAGACACTTGTTGGCGCCGCCGCCATAGGCCCGGGCGAGGCCGCCGGTGCCCAGTTGAATACCGCCATACCAGCGAATCACCAGCACCGCGACCTGGTCGCAGTCCTGTGCTTCGATGGCGGCCAGAATCGGCCGGCCAGCGGTGCCTCCGGGCTCGCCATCGTCGTTGCTGCGGTACTGATCGCCGAGCTTCCACGCCCAGCAATTGTGCGAAGCATTCAGATCGCTATGTTGCTCGATGAAAGCCTGGGCGTTAGCAGGGCTGGCAATCGGTGCGGCGAAGGTGATGAAGCGGCTTTTGCGAATCTCTTCGCGGTATTCGCAAAAGTCGCTGAGGGTAAAAGGCATAGGGATCTTAAATAACAGGGGTCAGGCCGCAGCCTTTGAGGATGATGCGGATCAGATTGTTGCCGGCTTCTTCCATGTCTTGTTTGGTCAGTTTGGTACGCCCGCTGACCCGGCAGATCTGTGTGGCGAAGTCGGCGTAATGCTGAGTGCTTCCCCACAACAGGAAGATCAGGTTGACCGGATCAACCGGGTCCATTTTGCCGGCGTCGATCCACGCCTGGAACACCGCCGCCCGGCCCTGGAACCAGGCCCGATAATCCTGGTTGAAATACTCGGTCAGGCATTCGCCGCCGCTGATCACTTCCATGGCGAAGACCCGCGACGCTTGTGGCTGGCGACGGGAAAACTCCATCTTGGCGCGGATATAACGCGTCAGCGCTTCGGCCGGATCATCCTCGGCGGTCAGGGTGTTGAAGGTGCTGTCCCACAACTCGATGATGTTGCTCAGCACCGCCACGTACAAACCGAGTTTGTTGGTGAAGTAATAATGCAGGTTCGCCTTGGGCAACCCGGCATTCAGGGCGATGGTGTTCATGCTGGTGCCTTTGAACCCGTGCCGGGCGAACTCGTCTTCGGCGGCTTTGATGATGGTCTCTTCGTTCTTCTGACGAATGCGGCTGGCAGGTTTGCCGCCGTGAGCTGGGACTTCAAAGGTCATAGGCACTTCCAGACAAATAGGTGGGTGCAACCAGTGCGTTGATAGCGCACCCACAGGATTCAGACAAGAGCCTGCGCGATAAAACCCTTTGTACTTGTAGGAGCCGAGCTTGCTCGCGATGGCGTCCGGTCTGTCACCAACCAATGTACCGGCCGGTCAGGATCAGGAACGCCATGCCTTCACGGTCCGAAGCGCTGGCGGTGCAATTGAGCGCCTGGTAATGGGCCTGGATCTCCGCCGGCAAGCGGAAGGTCGGGGCAATCGCGTCCTGGCTATTGAGACGCTCGTCATCGAGTTGTTTGTCGTCGACATAAAACAGCGGATGTCCGACCGCGCAGTACAGCAGCGAGCGTTCGCTGTAGAGCGGCTGATATTCCAGCCCTGACAGCGCGCTGGCCTGCGGGACTACGCCGACATGCAAACGGCCATCGAGCACGCCTTGTTCAACTTCATTGGGCGCGATCATGCGGATCTGGATTTGCACGTCCGGGCCGCGTTCCTTCAATTGCGCCAAGGCGTGGGTGATGCGCATGTGGGGGAGGGTGACCAGGTTATCGGTCAGGCCGATGGTCAATTCGCCGCGCAAGTGTTGGTGCAGGCCGTTGACCTCGGTGCGGAAACTTTCCAGCGCACTTAATAGCTGCAAGGCCGATTGGTACACCTCGCGACCTTCTTCGGTCAGGGAAAATCCGGCGCGACCGCGTTGGCACAATCGCAAGCCCAGGCGCTGTTCCAGATCACTCATTTGCTGGCTGATGGCCGAACGACCGATCCCCAGCACGCTTTCCGCCGCCGAGAAGCCGCCGCACTCGACCACGCTGCGAAAGATCCGCAATAAACGGATATCAAAGTCGCTGACTTGCGCGAGTGGATCAGGGCGACGGGTGCTCATAGTTTAGTAGTAGCCTGACTGAACGTTAGAAAAGTTGGATTTCACAGACTTTATCCCCGTGGCAATTTAGCTGCAAGAACGCTTTTGATCTCTACGCCGCTTATTGCCCTGCGAGGTTTTGCCCATGAACTTGCCTGAAAACGCCCCGACTTCCCTGGCCAGCCAGCTCAAGCTTGATGCTCACTGGATGCCCTACACCGCCAACCGTAACTTCCAGCGCGACCCGCGCCTGATTGTCGGCGCTGAAGGCAGCTGGTTGATCGACGACAAGGGCCGCAAGGTTTATGACTCGCTGTCCGGTCTGTGGACCTGCGGCGCCGGGCACACTCGCAAGGAAATCCAGGAAGCGGTCGCCAAGCAATTGGGCACGCTCGATTACTCGCCAGGCTTCCAGTACGGCCATCCGCTGTCGTTCCAGCTGGCTGAGAAAATCACCGACCTGACCCCGGGCAATCTGAATCACGTGTTCTTCACCGACTCAGGTTCCGAGTGCGCTGACACGGCGGTGAAGATGGTTCGCGCTTACTGGCGTCTGAAAGGCCAGGCCACCAAGACCAAAATGATCGGCCGTGCCCGTGGTTACCACGGTGTGAACATCGCCGGCACCAGCCTTGGCGGTGTGAACGGCAATCGCAAGATTTTCGGTCAGGCGATGATGGACGTTGATCATCTGCCGCACACACTGCTGGCGAGCAATGCCTACTCCCGTGGCATGCCTGAGCTGGGCGGTATCGCGCTGGCTGACGAGCTGTTGAAGTTGATCGAACTGCACGACGCTTCGAACATCGCCGCCGTATTCGTCGAGCCACTGGCCGGCTCCGCTGGCGTGCTGGTTCCGCCTCAGGGCTACCTCAAGCGTCTGCGCGAGATCTGCGATCAGCACAACATCCTGCTGGTGTTCGACGAAGTGATCACCGGTTTCGGCCGTACCGGCAAAATGTTCGGTGCCGATACTTTTGGCGTCACCCCGGATCTGATGTGCATCGCCAAGCAAGTCACCAACGGCGCGATCCCGATGGGCGCGGTGATTGCCAGCTCCGAGATCTACCAGACCTTCATGAACCAGGCGACGCCTGAGTACGCCGTGGAATTCCCGCACGGCTATACCTATTCCGCGCACCCGGTGGCCTGCGCCGCTGGCCTGGCAGCACTCGACTTGCTGCAAAAGGAAAACCTCGTACAGAGCGTCGCCGATGTTGCACCGCATTTCGAAAACGCGCTGCACGGCCTGAAGGGCACGAAAAACATTATCGACATTCGTAACTACGGCCTGGCCGGTGCCATCCAGATCGCACCGCGTGATGGCGACGCGATCGTGCGTCCGTTCGAAGCGGGCATGGCGTTGTGGAAAGCCGGGTTCTACGTGCGCTTCGGCGGCGACACCCTGCAGTTCGGCCCAACCTTCAACAGCAAGCCGCAAGACCTTGATCGTCTGTTCGACGCGGTCGGCGAAGTGCTGAACAAGATCGACTGATTTCAACAAGACCTGTAGGAGCCGAGCTTGCTCGCGATGGCGTATTCACAGGCGCCATCACGGCTTGGTTTATACCCAGAGCTATCTATATAGAAGGCGCGTCTGATTGGGCGCGCCTGTGGACAACTTTTCAGGAGCGCTACATGAGCCTTATCCCGCATTTGATCAATGGCGAACTGGTGACCGAAGACGGTCGCACGGTTGACGTGTTCAACCCGTCCACCGGCCAGGCCATTCGCAAACTGCCATTGGCCAGTCGTGAAACCATTCAGAAGGCAATCGACGCCGGCAAGGCTGCATTCCCGGCCTGGCGTAACACGCCGCCCGCCAAACGTGCCCAAGTGATGTTCCGCTTCAAGCAACTGCTGGAACAGAACGAAGCCCGCATTGCTCAGTTGATCAGCGAAGAGCACGGCAAGACCCTGGAAGATGCGGCGGGTGAGTTGAAGCGCGGTATCGAGAACGTAGAATTTGCGTGCGCAGCGCCGGAAATCCTCAAGGGCGAATACAGCCGCAACGTCGGCCCGAACATCGATGCCTGGTCGGACTTCCAGCCGTTGGGTGTTGTGGCTGGTATTACTCCGTTCAACTTCCCGGCGATGGTGCCGCTGTGGATGTATCCGCTGGCGATCGTCTGCGGCAACTGCTTTATCCTCAAGCCTTCGGAGCGCGATCCAAGCTCCACGCTGCTGATCGCTCAACTGCTGCTGGAAGCCGGCCTGCCTAAAGGCGTGCTGAACGTCGTGCATGGTGACAAGGCTGCGGTGGATGCGCTGATCGAAGCGCCGGAAGTCAAAGCGCTGAGTTTCGTGGGTTCGACGCCGATTGCCGAATACATCTACGCCGAAGGCACCAAGCGCGGCAAGCGCGTCCAGGCACTGGGCGGTGCGAAGAACCACGCGGTGCTGATGCCGGATGCAGACCTGGATAACGCTGTCAGCGCACTGATGGGCGCGGCGTATGGTTCTTGTGGCGAACGCTGCATGGCGATCTCCGTGGCCGTGTGCGTGGGTGATCAGGTGGCGGATGCGTTGGTGGCCAAACTGGTGCCGCAGATCAAGGCGCTGAAAATCGGTGCGGGTACCAACTGTGGTCTGGACATGGGGCCTCTGGTGACTGGGCAGGCACGTGACAAGGTCAGCGGGTATGTAGAAGACGGCGTTTCTTCCGGCGCGACGCTGGTGGTGGACGGCCGTGGTCTGACCGTGGCGGGTCACGAGGAAGGTTTCTTCCTGGGTGGCTGCCTGTTTGATAACGTCACGCCAGAGATGCGCATCTATAAAGAAGAGATCTTCGGGCCGGTGTTGTGCGTCGTTCGGGTCAAAAGCCTGGAAGAGGCGATGCAGCTGATCAACGATCACGAGTATGGCAATGGCACCTGCATCTTCACCCGTGACGGTGAAGCGGCGCGGTTGTTCTGCGATGAAATCGAAGTGGGCATGGTCGGCGTTAACGTGCCGCTGCCGGTGCCGGTGGCTTATCACAGCTTTGGTGGCTGGAAGCGTTCGCTGTTCGGCGACTTGCATGCCTATGGCCCGGACGGCGTGCGTTTCTACACGCGCCGTAAAGCCATCACTCAGCGCTGGCCGCAGCGCGCGAGCCATGAAGCTTCGCAATTCGCATTCCCTAGCTTGTAAGTAGAAGGGAAGAAGGCCGGCCCCTTGGGGCCGGCCTTTGTGTTTCCGGGGTTTTTTGACCCATATGACAGAATTGTGAAATTAAGTGTTGACGGCAGATTCAGGATGTCTATAATTCGCCCCACTTCCGGCGCAGTCGAAACGGAAAACTCCTTGGTAAACAAAGAGTTACGCAGTTTTCGGCAGTGAGTGGCTTCAGTTCATCGAAGTCCGAAAGGAGTTGAAAAAGAGGTGTTGACAGCAGCGTGTAACGCTGTAGAATTCGCCTCCCGCTAC
>NZ_JBFUBK010000191.1:0-4105 GCF_056405815.1 Pseudomonas sp. P1_F1_2
AGCCTGCACACTATTAGTTTTGACAAACTCGAATAGCAATATTATTTATTTCGCCCTGACATACTCAGGCTTGAGATACTTTTTCGCTAGCATTGCAATCTTGCTTTTTAATTTAAAAATCCATCAACACATTTCAAAATTTAGACACTCACAACATATCGCAAAAACCATATATGTGAATTACTTCATCAAAGGCCTACCGATGGCAATTTGCTTTGGAGGCGAAAGCTTTTTATATTTCATGTTCTCTCTTATTTCAAAAACCATAGGCGACACGAGCGTATCGGCATATCAGGCATCGCTTCATTTTTTAAGTATCGTATATATGATCTCAATAGGAGTGGGAAACGCAACGGGAATTGTAGCCGCGCGGCACTATGGTCTACGAGAGTTCCGACTGTTGAGAGCGACCTATTCTGAGGGACTAAAGCTCGGACTATTAATATTGACTCCATTTTTACTAGCATGCTTTTTCTTAAAAGAAGACATATCAGCAATTTACACAAACGATGCGCCAACCAGACGATTGATTGAGGAAAACATTTTCATCGCGATCCCATTCTTAATATTTGAATACGTTTATGTCGTAACTCGAATGACTTTGAGAAGCATGAACGATTTTTGGATCCCTACGCTGCTAACTATATTTTCACTCAATGTTCTTGGACTAATAATTTCAATCGGACTGCTATCACTTTACGACTATAGCGTGCACTCCCTATTTGTAGCGCTAGTTTTTTGTTCATTTTGCCTGATGCTGCTTCTGCTCTGGCRGTTACGTAGCGTTTTAAAAAATAGCGGACAGCCAGTTAATCAGGAGTTAAGACAAGACACTAAATACATTTTTTAGACTAACTGTCTATTCTTCCACTGCTGAGAGGAGTTAACCATGCACCAGGAAAATCCCGCACTGCATTCCCTAAACCAGCGTACAAACTCCATCACAATAATCAGTGAGCATCATGGCTGGCGAACATTAAGTGGCGTACAAACAAACGATTATTACACTTATCGCAACGCCATACTCAATGGTTGTCATCTTCAAAGAGCGTCGTTCGAACTTCGACACCCTGAAGAAATGATTTGCGATTTAAGCAACCTCGAACCCATTTATAACGGCATGTCTGGTCAGGAAATCGTGCGCATATGGGACTACTTAAATTTAAGCACAAGAAAAATTTCGGCCACAGAGGCATGTAGAATCAATGGCGACGGCCTATCACCAGAAATAGCAATTTCTGGCCCATCAAAAACGCAACTTAGAATCTTAAAAAACAAGCTTGTTAACGAAGCATTTACGCGCACTCGTCGAGACGTGCCACCAGCCCTTATAAACAAAACCACTCGCGGCATTACTAAAAATCGGCCACTTATAAACACAAGCAACGAAACCTTAGAATTCCACAATAGATTTTGTGCTTTTTATAGTAAGTACATATCACACGACCATTGGGATAGCTGTTCCGTGCTCAACACCAGGTATATTTACGAAGACCATACTATCTGGTCGCAAATCGAAAAAATATCAACAAATAAACTTTTTTTACTCTCGGCAGGTTTACCGATTGCGCTTGGCTACTTGGCAGCAACCGGAGATTCCAATATTTTTTTCTCGGAGGTTCATCGGCAAAATGACTCTAGCCTATTGAGCCGAACTAATGCTTTCCAAGATATTTTCCCTCCTCTAACATCATCGAACGAACCATGGCTCATTATAGACAAAGCCTATACCGGAGGAAGCCTCAAGCAGGCAGCAAACACAATCAGGAAAAAACTTGGCTATCATATTGAGGTTAAAACTGTAGCGCCATTCCCTAAATCCTTCAGTGCCTTCATGAGCGCGGATTACGCCGTTTACGCCGGAAAACTATTTGAAGTAAAGTCTTGTGCTCCGAGATTAAACAGGAACCTGTGGCATATACAATTGATAATGGAAGAATCGACATGAGACCATTATTCAAGCATCAGTATATTGCCGAAATTGAGGAATGCCTTTACGAAGCGAGAAAACAACTGCGCCGTTACTGGGCGGGAACTCTGGCCGGCTTGCCCGTTGTCACCACAAATACAAAACACTGGAACGACTCACAGACACAGCATGACTTAGATTGTCAGAGAATATTATATGACTGCCTCTCCAATATAAGTTTTCGAATAACAATTTATTCCGAAGAAAGCACTTCAGCAACTACTTTTGGCGAAAATGAAAATTTCTACCTACTTATAGACCCTCTAGATGGAACACACAACGCAGTTTTAGGATTTCCAGCGTATACATCAAGCGTGGCTCTTTACCACCAAGATGCGTATATATTTGGCTGGATTTATGACCTATCAAGAGATTTGGTCTATACCGCTGCATTGGGCGAGGGATCCTACCTTCAGTCGCCGATCATATTGAAAAGACTTTATGCCCGCAACGTCAACCGTATAGAAGACATGCACATATCCTTCCATCGCCCAAAAGAAGATAGAGCAAAAAACACAATTCAAAAGCTTATATGGTCAGCTAGAAAAATTCGCATTTACTCATGCTCCTCACTAGAAATATGTCTCATCGCCGCCGGGGTACTTGACGCCTTTATTGATATCGATACACCAGGACATGAGCGTAGTTGTGATATTGCCGCAGCAGAGTTGATTTTAAGAGAAGCGGGAGGTGCTCTATTCGATAAAGCAGGAAACCCTAGACACTCCCTGCCTCCCTCACCGGCAGCCCTGTCAGACTCAGGAACTGTGATTGCCTTGTCCTCCCCAGAACTGATACGACTTATCTTGTAGTGTACGTTTAACTTAACTGGAGAAAACCATGCTATCCGAAACTGTGAGATTGAAACTTGAACTATTGTGCAATGGAGTTAATTTTTCTGAAGAGTTCTTAGAGGATTTCCAATCCCGAACGGAGCATATTGAAAAGAGGCGAGCTTACGGGACAGGAGATAGCATTATTCTCAACTCGATCACTCGCACTCCGCAAGAGATAATTTTAGGCGGACAGATTATTTGTGCTGCAAATTATAATCCAGACTCGAACTACCGGATCTCCTTAGAAGAACAAATTCCTGTCCTAAAGCTTGGAGATAACACTATTAAAATTACATTCCCCAAGAGACCTAAATCTTATGGAATGCACCTCAGCAATAGCGAATTATTTGAAAAACATATAACCGTATACGGAAATTCGACCCTCGGAATCTTTTCCCCGGGCCACTGTTATTACTTTAACACCGGTAGTGAATGCAAGTTTTGCTCCTTGGGATCAGCAAGAGAATCATTATCAGACCATAAAATGCGAATAAAAGGTGATATCGCTGGTGAAGCTGTAGCTACCGCAATCAAAGAAGAGCACGGACGATATAAAAGGGTCCTATTAAACGGTGGAACGATTCCAAACTATGACAAAGGGTACTCAATACACTTGGATTTACTGGAGCGAGTAAAAGAATACAACCTTCAGAGCACCTTGGACTACCACTTGATTTCTATGCCTCCTAAGGATTTTCGCCTTTTTGATCGCTTTAAAAAAAATGGCAACAATATGTCGATGAGCATAGAAGTATTCAATCCAATTTTATTCAATGAAGTTTGCCCTGGAAAATCTCGAGATTACACTCGCGAACTATTTTTATCCGCTTTTGAAGCGGCTGTCGAAGTTCTAGGTCGTGGCAATGTATATGCAGGATTTGTCGCAGGGATGGAACCGCTGGAGTCAATCATTGAGGGCATTGAGTTTTTTGGGGAGATGGGAGTGGTACCTGCTGTAGCAGTATTTCACCCTGACGCAGGCTCTCAATACTCTAACCGACAGCGTCCATCAATAGATTTCCTGAAGAAGGTTGGGAAAACAATGTCGGATATATATCACAGAGAAGGATTTCAACCATTAATCGAAGGTAGTGGCAGAAACTCTTTAGATACTGAAGCCTACTTAGGGGGATTTGCATGAGCGGTTCATCTGACCAACCAATATTTATCGCATTCGAAGGCACTGACGGAGCAGGAAAATCAACTATAGCGAGAGCAACTTTTGACAGAGTTTTTGAATCCCACTCAAAAATCGACTATATAGATAAAAACCGACCACCGGTATCATCAGGCTATACAG
>NZ_JBFUBK010000192.1:0-4051 GCF_056405815.1 Pseudomonas sp. P1_F1_2
ATAGAGCTACAATCTATAGTGTTCATTTTGGGAGAGGTTTATGCTCGCACTAAAGATTAGCGCCCGGCAGTTAACTGCGACAGGTAACGAGGATAGCCCTTCAACTATGTTGATGGTCGCGGTGGCGAACGTTGCTCAGGCAGAGCAGTGCATCAAGATAGTCAATTGCTTCTCAGGCGAAAAATTGATTGATCTCTTCAACGAAATCGATCGACCAGATTCAAAAAAGGCTATCGTCGGTGTCCTATTAGCGATACCTCCAAAACTCAACGGGTCTCCACACTGGATCGCCGAGAATGTTTATGATTTCGCTCGGGTAAAGCTCAAGGGGAGGGGGGAGGTTTTTTTGGATACATACGCATATCGACTTGCTTCACAAGCAGTGTTCCGGGACAACGCCCAGGTCGACCCAGCGGATATTCTTGACTGGAGATCACTCTACGAAACGTCCAACGCGGGTGGCAACGTCGACTCAGAATTTGTCGACTATCAAACGTGGTTATCCATCGTCATTACTCGGCTGCTCAAATCAGTAAATCTAGCTGACGAAGCGGAAGCCTCTGAGTAATGTGATGTAGGACTTGAAGGCTTTTGCTCCAGCAGTGAGGGCAGGGGAGAGAGCCTTAAGGCGCGGCAATACCTCCCAAGTCAGTCAATGCCTCGGCAGCTATCTTCGAAACTCCGCTCGTTGCTGATCGGGAGAAATTGGGCTCGTGAAAGCACTCGAATTTCACAAGGTCACTTGAGGACGCAAAACTCGCATTAATAGTGTATCGCAGACGATTGGAGCTCCTCCAAAAGCAGCAACAAGCGTAAGGCGATAGGCCATGCTCGGCATGGCATCGAATGTACCTGGGAAGCGAAACTCGTTGTATTCTTTTGGCCTACCCGCTGCGGCAACGCTGACCTTAGCAAGCCCTTCGGGCGCCAGCTCTTACTGGCTACGATCTACATCAATGGAAAATCCATTGCTAAGTAGGTGCGGTAGTTCCTCAGTCCACGCGATGCAATCTTTAACTCGGTCATGAACAAAGCAACGGTAGAATATGATCGAGATCATTCTAGACTTAACTCAACTAAATAGCCGTTTAGTTGAATTATCAATGAGCTAGCGGAAATTTTCGATTTATCCGCAGTTATCGCGTAAGTAGCGGCAAAAAACGGAAGTGGGCACGCGCTTCGCTGGCTTCCAACGAAATCAGTGCCCAAATTTTCGCTTTAGGCCAGGTGCCAAGCTAGTCTAAACAACCCACGGAAGAATTGTGCATACCGGCTTTAATTACGGTGAATCGCCATCGATAAGTCCGTTCAATTTTACCGGGATAAATCCGCTTGTTAGCCATTTCAGTGGCGACCGGAGGGATCGGGGTGGACATCTCAACCGGCAAACCCGGAGTTCGCACAGAGATGCGGAGCTTTGAAAGCTCATCCGCGCCAAGCTACCCAACATCAAAATCTGCATGCAATTCAGCCAGCGTTTGTCTTTTCCACGTTCGGCAGCCCTTGAAGTCTATGCATCAACTCCAGGCTGAGCGCTGCAGATTTCACACATTGATTTGCTCATTGGCACGATTACGCCAATCTAGGGCTGTATGCATTGTGAATATCGTAAAGTCAGGTGCTGTGGCGAAAGCAAATGTCGGGTCAGAACCTAAAATGAGAAGTAAAAAAAAGATGAGGGAGTGGATTTAGACGACCAACGGAAAAACTTGGAAGTAAGGAAAAGGTAAGGAAGCAGTTTCCGACGACGAGCGCACTAAATCGGAAGTAAAAAAAAGATAAGACGGCTTGAAAGCGCTATCTATCGATTACTTCCCAATCTGTATGCAGATTTACTTCCGCGTACTGTAATCTAGACAAATCTGTGAGCAATGAGGCTAATCCTGAAATACGTTGTTACGTGTAATGTATATTATGTTAAACCAGATGCCATGTTGGAAGTGTTCATGAGGCTCATAAGACACTGATTCGACAAACCCGCTTCTGGCGTCCACGCTCTCAACGGGCCATGTCCTTCGTGTTCATGGCGCGTCATTGAATGAGGTGGCTGCCAATGAAGCTGATTCAGTGTCGTTTATCGTCCGGTCAGCGCGTGCCACTGCTTGTGCAGGATGGTCTGGCGGCGCCATTGCCCAAGCTAGTCCCATTCATCTACGTCCAGCTCAAGCTCAGGCATCGTGCATATAACACCGCCGCAGCGCACCTGCGTGCGATCCAGGCTTTCTACACCTATGCCAAAAGCCGGGAGCTGGATATCGATGACGCTATCTTGGCCTGTCACTTTGAAGCGATTCTGGCGTTACTGGACGGTTACGCCATCTGGCTCCAAAGCGGCCGTCAGGCCGATAATTTGGTCGCCCGAATCGGCACAGCTAAAACGGCATCTTTTCCGCAGATCGATCCGCGCACCCGTGACCAGTACCTGCGGCTGTTGAAGCAGTACCTGTCCTGGTGTGTCACCCGTTACATCCCGCGCGCCCGTCAAAACTCAACCACCTTGGCTAACATCGAGGTGGTATTTGCAGATGTCGCCGACGTCATTGAACGACGCTTTGAGAGCCATATCATCAATGTTCGTCCCGACCACGCTCGTTACCGCAGCCTGACAGATACGCAACTCCAGATCATTCGCACACTGATTCGCCCGGGCGCTGCGGAGAATCCGTTTCCGGAACGATTGCAGTTGCGCAATTGGCTAATGATTGAATTGCTGCTCGAGACCGGGATCCGTCGCGGAGAGCTTCTGAAGCTCTACACCACGGATATCAACCAGGGTTCTCAACATGCCTATGTCAGCATCAATGACCGCGAACATGACCCAGGCGACCCGCGCGCTGAAGAGCCTGCGCTGAAAACCCACGGACGGACAGTAGGTATCTCCGCACAGTTGTATGAGGTCTACGAGCACTATATCCAGGGCGAGCGGCGCCCTCTGCGTGACGGCAAACCGATGAAATTGCTGTACCGCTATCTGTTCATATCTGACCGAGGCCGCCCGCTGTCGATTCGCGGATTGTCTAACGTCCTTGATCGGCTGTTTCTGACCATCGAACTGGCTCATCCGGGGTTGTTGCCTACACTTTCTGCGCATGACTTTCGCCACACCTTTGCCGACCGTTTCTTAGCTTACCTGGTCGAGACGCGTGGGCATGACCTGGAGCGCGCCACGGACGAACTCCGACGAGTCTGCGGCTGGTCTGATACTTCGGCGATGCCACGCCGTTATGCAAGTCGTTATCTAGCCGAGTCGGCCAACCGCCACAATGCCCAGCGTGCCTCGGCAGCCTGGAGCCGACTTGACAGTTAAGGAGGTACGCCGTGACCAAATCAGCCGATCAAGAACACGCTTCACCCTCCTCCTCTTTTCCGGCCTGCGTGTTCGAGGGCCCGGCTCGGGTTGCCATTCGAACTCGCACTAATGACCAGCCAAGGTACGTCGATACTCGATTGAGCGTTTGGACGTGGTACGACGGCGGAACGGCTATGAAAATAGATTGGGCTGCGCTCCACCTGAATCCTAACCTCATGCAAATCGCCAAAGCGTTCGTGGCCTATGCACTGGAAAAGTATGCACCGGTAACGGCATTCAAAGCATCCGGGGTGTTCGGGCGACTAGCTGAGAGCGATATCTCAGCCAAGTTTCCTTGGACGCGACAAGAAGTGGTCACGACCATAAGTACTTGGGCGAAATTTCGCGAGAGCACTATTTTTTTTAGAACGTTTTATCGCTGGGCCCTTAATCGAGGAATATTGGGCTTTGACAAAGAAACATATCTAGCACTTAAAGAAATCAAGACGAGCCGCCTTGATCCGTACGAACGTATATTTCTATCCCAGTCTGGTTTAGCTCTTGATGAAGAGATCCGGCTACTGCAGCGAATTGAGCGCGATATCCAGACCAAAAACTGGAGGGAAGCTCAGCTCAACATGATGCTCCACTTAAGTTTCGAATTAGGCCCGCGTTCGATTCAATTCCATTCGCTTGACATTGCGGATTTTGAGTTCATCGAAAGCGCTGATCATGAAAGGTACTACACCCTCTGGCTACCCA
>NZ_JBFUBK010000193.1:0-4029 GCF_056405815.1 Pseudomonas sp. P1_F1_2
TGACTGACACACCGCCTTCGCGAGCAAGCCCGCTCCCACATTGGGTTCTGTGGTGTTTACATGATGTGTTTTTCGGCTTCGGGGATGTGGCTTGCGCCCAGCATCGCGGGCAACAACCCGGCACGTAAATCCCCACCACTCGGCTGCTGATAAAGACTCAAGCCAAACTCCGGCAGCACCGCCAGCAAGTAATCGAAAATATCCCCCTGAATCCGCTCGTAATCGGCCCACGCCGTGGTGCGGGTGAAGCAGTAGATTTCCAGTGGGATTCCCTGCGCAGTGGCCTGCATCTGGCGGACCATGCACGTCATGTCTGGCTGGATCCCCGGGTGACTTTTCAAATACGCCAATGCGTAAGCGCGGAAGGTGCCGATGTTGGTCATCCGCCGCCGGTTGGCCGCCATGGCCGCCACATTGCCCTGTGCTTCATTCCAGGCTTTGAGTTCTGCCTGTTTGCGGCCGATGTAATCGGTCAGCAAATGCACCTGCGACAACTTCAGCTCTTCATCATCGCGGATGAAACGCACGCCACTGGCGTCGATGAACAGGCTGCGCTTGATCCGTCGCCCCCCGGATTGCTGCATGCCGCGCCAGTTCTTGAACGATTCGGACATCAGGCGCCAGGTCGGGATCGACACAATGGTCTTGTCGAAGTTCTGCACCTTTACCGTGTGCAACGTGATATCGACCACGTCACCGTCAGCGCCGACTTGTGGCATCTCGATCCAGTCGCCCACCCGCAGCATGTCGTTGCTGGTCAATTGCACGCTGGCCACGAACGACAGCAGGGTGTCCTTGTAGACCAACAGAATCACCGCCGACATGGCGCCCAGACCCGAGAGCAGCAACAGCGGCGAACGGTCGATCAGGGTGGCGACAATGATGATCGCGCCCAGCACGTACAAAACCATCTGCGCCAGTTGCACGTAGCCTTTGATCGAGCGGGTGCGGGCGTATTGGGTGCGCGCGTAGATGTCCAGCAAGGCGCTGAGCAGGGCGCTGAACGCCAGCAGCAGGAACAGAATGGTGAAGGACAGCGCCACATTGCCGAGGAAGTTCTGGCTGGTCTTGCTCAACTCCGGCACCAGGTGCAGGCCGAACTGAATCACCAGCGACGGCGTTATCTGGGCCAGGCGATGAAACACCTTGTTGTGCAGAAAGTCGTTGATCCAGTGCAGCGCTGGCTGACGACCCAGCATTTTGGTGGCGTGAAGAATGAGGAAGCGCGCCACTCGTCCGAGGACTAGCGCAATGACCAGTAACAACACCAATCCCAGGCTTGAATGCAGGAGCGGGTGCTGATCAAGGGCCCCCCAGAGGTCTTGGGCGTTGAGCCAGAGCTGTTTGATATCCATGGGCTAAAACGATTTTCCTGTAGGACGCGATGGGGCGATTAGAGCATTTAAGACACTTGGGATGACATTTGAAGACAAATCAGGCAACAAAAAGCCACTGTTTACCGTCGTTTGTATAAAGAAACTCGGCCTGAGCGCTCGAAACCGTTACCCTATGCAGCTGTTTTTTTGTATTTCTTCGAGGTAGCACCCGTGTTTTCCCAATTCGCCCTGCACGAACGCCTGCTCAAAGCCGTGGCCGAGCTTAAATTTGTCGAGCCAACGCCAGTGCAAGCAGCGGCTATTCCGCTGGCGCTCCAAGGGCGTGACCTGCGGGTGACAGCGCAAACCGGTAGCGGCAAAACCGCTGCTTTCGTTTTGCCGATCCTCAACCGTCTGATCGGCCCGGCGAAAGTCCGTGTCAGCATCAAGACCCTGATCCTGCTGCCGACCCGCGAGCTGGCTCAGCAGACCATCAAGGAAGTCGAGCGCTTCGCGCAGTTCACGTTCATCAAATCCGGTCTGATCACCGGCGGTGAAGACTTCAAGGTCCAGGCTGCCATGCTGCGCAAGGTGCCGGACATCCTGATCGGCACGCCAGGCCGGATGATCGAGCAACTGAACGCCGGTAACCTCGACTTGAAAGAAGTGGAAGTGCTGGTGCTCGACGAAGCCGACCGCATGCTCGACATGGGCTTTGCCGAAGACGTGCAGCGTCTGGTGGAGGAGTGCACCAACYGTCAGCAGACCATGCTGTTCTCCGCCACCACCGGCGGTTCGGGCCTGCGCGACATGGTCGCCAAAGTGCTGAACAACCCTGAGCACTTGCAGGTCAACAACGTCAGCGACCTGAACGCGACTACCCGTCAGCAAATCATCACCGCTGACCACAACGTGCATAAAGAGCAGATCCTCAACTGGCTGTTGGCCAACGAGACCTATCAGAAGGCCATCGTGTTCACCAACACCCGGGCCATGGCCGACCGCATCTACGGTCGTCTGGTGGCGCAGGAATACAAAGCGTTCGTGTTGCACGGCGATAAAGACCAGAAAGACCGCAAACTGGCCATCGACCGCCTGAAGCAGGGCGGCGTGAAAATCCTCGTCGCCACCGACGTTGCCGCTCGCGGCCTCGACGTCGAAGGCCTGGACCTGGTGATCAACTTCGACATGCCACGCAGCGGCGACGAATACGTTCACCGTATCGGTCGTACCGGCCGCGCTGGCAATGAAGGCCTGGCCATCTCGCTGATCTGCCACGGCGACTGGAACCTGATGTCGAGCATCGAGCGCTACCTCAAGCAGAGCTTCGAGCGCCGCACCATCAAGGAAGTCAAAGGCACCTACGGCGGACCGAAAAAGGTCAAGGCCTCGGGCAAAGCCGTTGGCGTGAAGAAGAAAAAAGTCGACGCCAAAGGCGACAAGAAAAAAACCGGCGCCAAGGCCCCGACCAAGCGCAAAATCGCCAACCGCCCGAAGACCGACGCCCTGTCGCTGGTCAGCAAGGACGGCATGGCGCCGCTCAAGCGCCGCAAGCCGGAAGCGCCGGCTGCTGAATAAGCCGTTGTCGTGACCCAAAAAAAACCGGACGGATGTCCGGTTTTTTTATGCTCGAAATTCCTGTATCGATCAGCTCTCGGCTTTCTTGTCCGCCGTCTGCAACTCCTTCAAACGCTGATCAATCAACTGGCATTTATCCGGCAAATCCTTGGCGGCTGTGCCCAGGTCCATCTTCTGCAACTCGTCGTTGATCTCTTTGGCTTTGGCCGGATTCTGCTCGGTGAGCCTGGCCACTTCCTGAGCCAGTTGCTCGCGTTTGGCGGTGGCTTCCTCGGGGGTGCAGGCCCAAACGGGGAGGGCGCAGGCGAGGGTGGTGGCGAAAGTTAGCGTCAGAAGGGTTTTCATGGGGGGCCTCGGTATCCGTGTTGGGCGGTTAAACGGTTGAGGCTGCACTGTTCGGAAAGTTCATACCGTTGCTTCTGTAGGACAAATACGCATTCGGAAATGCCGTCACTCTGGCCGTCACTTTTCTTCATGGCATCAAGAAACATCCTGCATACCGGTCGGAAGCGCCCGATTTCACCACTACCGTTCGTCCCCCATACTTTTCGAATGGATCCATTATTTGATGTCAAGATGATGGCTCTCTAATATCGCGCCACTATTTTGCTATCACTTTCCGCTTCGAGGGATCGAACATGTACTCACCCGCCCAAGTGGCGAGGTTATGCCTGGCTTTGCTGTGCCTTTCTCCGCTAAACATTGCTCATGCAGCCACCACCCCAGGTGATACGGATCTCATCCGCGAACGTCAGGATCGCCTGCTCGAAGAGCAGCGCCGGCGTCTCGAAGAACTCAAGGAATTGCCCGGCAAGGAAGCCAAACCCGTACAGCCCGCGGCGCCTGCGGACACCCGTTGCTTTGCGATCAAAGACATCGAACTCAAGGGCGCCGACAGCCTTTCCGAGAGCGAGAAAAATCGCCTGCTCAAGCCCTACATCGGCCAATGCCTGGGTGTTACCCAGCTCAACGAACTGCTGAAAGTCATCACCGATCACTACATCGAAAAAGGCCTGGTCACCAGCCGTGCTTACTTGCCGCAACAGGATTTGTCCGGCGGGCATCTGAAGGTATTGGTCGTCGAGGGCAAGCTTGAGGGCTTGAAAGGCGCGGACGACAGCAATCTGTCGGAGCG
>NZ_JBFUBK010000194.1:0-3948 GCF_056405815.1 Pseudomonas sp. P1_F1_2
ACCTACGTCGGCTGGCCAAACTGACATCTCAAGGGCCACCAGTCACGGGATAGGTGCGCCTGCACTAAGCCAAAAACCTCAAATTAACCCAATAACGACGCAGCAAAGGTCAACGAAGGGCCGAGAAACCACACAAAGTGGTGAGTAGGCTATCCGGTGGTAGCTGTGCTTGATTTTACTCAGGCTGAAAATCCGACTTTTTCAACAGAATCGGTCAAAAGCAGTCATTCGATGGGCCTTCAGCAGTTCATCTCCGGGCCTCCTTACTCCCAAAATGAGTTTATGTAGTCACAATCTTCTATTCGCAGTTCATTCACGATAAGGCCAAAACTGGCGATACAAAAAACCACCCGAACGGTGAAGGATCGAACGGTTTTTTGGGGAGGGAGGGATGAGCGGCAAGGCTTAGCCCAGTATCTCGCTGGCCACGTGATCGACCGCACTTTTGGTGATGTCGACTATCAGGTCGGCCTCCTCCTCGGTCAAGATCAACGGTGGTGCAAAGCCGAGAATGTCGCCATGGGGCATCGCTCGGGCAATCATTCCGCGTTCAAGACAGGCTGCCGATACTTTCGGACCGATCTTCAATGCAGCATCGAATGGTGTGCGTTGCTCACGATCGGCCATGAACTCGACTGCGGCAAGCATGCCGTCGCCACGCACTTCGCCTACCAGCGGATGACCTTCCAATACTTCCCGCAACCGACGATTCAGATAATTGCCAACCTTCTCTGCGTTGGCTGTCAGGTTTTCCCGCTCCAGGATGTCGAGGTTGGCCAAGGCCGCCGCCGCGCAGATCGGATGCCCCGAGTACGTCCAGCCATGCCCCATGGCACCTTGAGACTGGGAGGCTTTTTCGATTACGTCCCAGACTTTTTCACCGACAATCACCGCAGATAAAGGCGCATAGGCACTGGTCAGGCCTTTGGCCGTAGTGATCAGGTCCGGACGCATGCCGTAGCGCTGGCTGCCCATCTTCGAACCCAGGCGACCGAAGGCGCAGACCACTTCGTCGGCGATCAACAACACGTCATACTTGTTCAACACCGCTTGTATGGCGGCCCAGTAGCCGGCCGGCGGAACGATGATGCCGCCGGTGCCCATCAGCGGTTCGCCGATAAATGCGGCGACGGTGTCCGGCCCTTCGGCCAGGATCATTTTCTCCAACTCGTCGGCGCAATAGCGCACGAAAGCTGCTTCATCCATACCCACCGGTGCCTTGCGGTACCAGTGCGGACAAACGGTATGTTTGACGCCCTCCGCCGGCAGGTCGAAATGCTGATGGAACGTCGGCAGGCCGGTCAGGCTGCCGGTCATGATGCCCGAGCCGTGATAACCGCGATCACGGGAGATGATTTTCTTCTTCTCCGGGCGACCCAATACGTTGTTGTAGTAACGCACCAGTTTGATCTGGGTTTCGTTAGCGTCGGAACCGGACAGGCCGTAGTAGACTTTTTTCATGCCCTCCGGCGCCCAGTCGATGATGCGGCTCGACAGCTCGATGATCGCTTCGGTCGAGTGCCCGACATAGGTGTGGTAATAGGCCAGCTCCTTGGCCTGCTTGTAGATCGCATCGGCGACTTCGGTGCGGCCGTAGCCGATATTCACGCAGTACAACCCGGCAAAGGCGTCGATGAATTCGCGGCCTTCATGGTCGCGGATACGAATGCCTGACGCGCTCTTGATGATGCGTCCCTTGAGCGTGCCGCTGGCGTGGTCATGGGCATGGGTCGACGGGTGCATGAAGTGCGCACGGTCTTGTTCGAACAACGAATCGAGTTTTTGGCTCATGGCGGATCTCCTTAGAACTGGCCTTGATGGTGCAGGCAAAAGTATTTGGTTTCGACAAAGGCTTCGAAGCCCTCGGTACCGCCCTCGCGGCCCAGCCCCGAGGCTTTCATGCCACCGAACGGGATCGGATGGCCGGTGAACTTGACGCCATTGACTGCGACCATGGCGTGGTCGAGGCGGCGAATCAGGGGGTAGATTAGGTCCAGGCGGTTGGAACAAATGTAGGCAGCCAGACCGTATTCGGTGTCGTTGGCCATTTCGATGGCTTGCTCGAGGGTGTCGAAAGGCATGACGCCAGCAATCGGCGCGAAATTCTCTTCGCGGTAGATACGCATCTGCGGCGTAACGTCGGCCAGCACCGTCGGCTGATAGAACAATCCGCCGAGGGCATGCGCTTCGCCGCCCACCAGACGTTGCGCGCCCAGCTTCAGCGCATCAGCCACACGCTCGGCGGTCACATCGAAGGCGGCCTGATGCATCAGCGGGCCGATGTCGACGCTTTGCTCTTGATCACCCACCAGTGCCGGGCCGACCCGCAGTTCGCGCACCGCAGAGGCAAAGCGGCTGAGGAACGCCGGATAAATCGAGCGTTCGACCATAATCCGATTGGCCGCGCAGCAATCCTGGCCCGAGGTCTGGAACTTGGCCTCTACCGCGACTTTCACCGCCAGATCCAGATCGGCATCGGCGCAGACAATAAACGGCGCGTTTCCGCCCAGTTCCAGCGACACTTTCTTCACGTCCTGGGCCGCCGCTTGCAGCACCAACTTGCCGACCCGGGTCGAGCCGGTGAAGCTGACCGAACGCACGCGAGTGTCCTGCACCAGGGTTTGCATGGTCATTTGCGGTTCGCCCAGCACCACGTTGAACACGCCGGCCGGGAAGCCCGCCTCTTCTGCCAGTTGCGCCAGGGCCAATGCCGAATACGGCGTTTCGTGGGCCGGTTTGATGACCACAGTGCAACCGGCGGCCAATGCGGCGGCGGCTTTGCGGGTGATCATCGCCGAAGGAAAATTCCACGGCGTCAGCAGTGCACAGACGCCAACCGGTTCCTTGATCGTGCCCAGATGCGCGCCGGGGATATGGCTGGGGATGTTGTGCCCGTAAAGACGCCGCGCTTCTTCGGCAAACCATGGAATGAAACTGGCGGCGTAGGCGATTTCGCCGCGTGATTCGGCCAGGGGCTTGCCTTGTTCCTGGCTGAGAATCCGCGCCAGGTCTTCCTGATGCTCAAGGATCAACGCCGCCCAGCGCCGCAGAATCGTTCCGCGGTCATCGAGGCTTTGTTCACTCCAGGCTGAAAACGCCCGGTGTGCGGCATCTACGGCGGCGATGATCTGAGGCTGATCGAGCATCGGCACATGACCGATTAACTTCTGATCGGCCGGATTGTGCACGGCGACGCTATGGCCGCTGTCACTGTGGACCCAATGGCCGTCTACGTAGCAAAGTGCTTTGAACAACAGCGGATGTTTGTATGTCATGGCGTTCACTCCAAACCGTGTGCGTGAATCCATGCTAGGGCAGCGCAGCCAAGATGAGTTGGCGTTTGGCGGGGTGTAACGACAGGTTTTTTCTGATTGAACGTCGGCAAACAGAGGCTTTTTGCGGTGAAGGTTTTGCCTCGGTTTATGGCTCTTGCGCCAGCTCGGCCGGCAAGGCACCCGCGGTCTTGATGGTTTTAGTGACGATATAGGTGAAGTAGCGCTCGATGCCCTGGTCATCGAGCAACAATTGGTCGATAAAACGCTGGTAATGGTCAATGTCCGGCGCCTGGATCATCGCCATGTAATCAACACCGCCACCGGTGGCGTAACAGAATGCCACTTCGGCGGCCTCGTTCATGCGTTGTTCGAACCGCCGCATGTCCTGGGCGGTGTGTCGGGCTAGGGTGATTTCCACCAGCACCTGCTGGCTTTTGAACACCGCGTTCCAGTCGATCAGTGCCCGGTAGCCCTTTATCAGCCCAAGCGACTCCAACTTGCGAACCCGCTCCCACGCCGGGGTCACCGAGAGATTGATCGCCTCGGCCAAGCTCGACTTGGTGATCCGACCGTCTTCGGCGAGGATTCGCAGGATTTTCAGGTCATAGCGATCGAGCTTGTGCATGGGTCGAGGATCTCCTGAATGAGTAGGACAAACCGGTGGGAGCGAGCC
>NZ_JBFUBK010000195.1:0-3746 GCF_056405815.1 Pseudomonas sp. P1_F1_2
GGGCTGTAGAAGTCGGCGAGGTGATGGCGCAAATCACTCAGATCGAGACACCGATCAATGCTGCGCAGAAGGTGATTGGCTGGGATGTGATCTTCAAGGTTGAACGAGTAAAACAGTCGCTCCTGCCCACTCGATAACTGTCCCATCATGCTGTGTGATCCCCCGCCGGCCAATGCAGCAATTTTGCCGCAGCCCAGACATGGGAGCTACTTTTTCAACAGAATCGGCCAGAAGCAGTCATCTAGATGGAGCGCTATCCGGAATGACTCTGGCCTCGACGTCAAACCTGCTCAACAATGCGGCACCATCAGTAACACTAAGAATCTGATCGATCGCAGCGATTTTAAGGCTTGCGTGGTCGATCTGAAATTCTGCGTCGTTGTATGCAGCCTCCGCCTCATTGTGGAGTGCATAGGCCAAATGTGCCGCGACACGGACGCTCATGGGAGCATTAACATCGCTGCCCAGATAATCAGCAAGCAACGTCCTAATCTCAAGCAGTGCGAGCGCGAGCAGCTTGGTCTGGTCAGTCTGCATAAAGGGAGTCCGGGTATTAAAAGCTAGAGTGCGAACGGATTTCGTGAGGTTATATAAACTCTTGGTCAGGCAAAAGCGAAAGACCGCTTTGGGTCGGATAGCGACCACCAGCCATTGTGACTGATCCACCCTTGTCCTCCCCTCAACGTGGAAGACGAGCCATGAACACTATTGCTAGATACAGCCATCAGCCTTGGAATAAGGGAAAGCTTCTCGGGCAGAAAGCCCCACTTCGAGTCAGAGATATCTGGGCCATCCGCGTGAGACTCCAGCTTGCTGAGAAGACGCGTGATTTGGCGCTCTTCAACTTGGCCATCGATAGCAAGCTGCGTGCCTGTGACTTAACCAAGTTGCGAGTCCGAGACATTGCCCATGGGGAGCATGTGTCGTCACGGGCCATCGTGATGCAGCAGAAAACTCAGCACCCAGTGCAATTTGAAATCACTGAGCAAACCCGAACAGTTCTGGAGGCGTGGATGCATCAGGCGCGTCTCCGCAGCGAGGACTGCTTGTTCCCGAGCCGGTTGCACGCCTCAGACCATCTTTCCACCAGACAATACGCTCGAATAGTCAAAGCATGGGTGACAGCCATTGGCCTTGATCCAACTATGTACGGTACCCACACGCTACGGAGAACCAAGGCATCGTTGATCTATCGCAGGACGAAGAACCTGAGAGCTGTCCAACTCCTGCTTGGTCATACGAAGCTTGAAAGCACTGTCAGATACCTGGGAATCGAGGTCGATGATGCCCTGGAAATGGCAGAACAGACGGAAGTCTGATCATCCATAGTGACGGTCGATGCTAGACCGTCGCGATCCGACCCAAAGCAGACGATCACGGAACTGGTTCAATGATCGCTATGGGTTCAGCCAGTCAGAATGAAGCTGCGGAAAACGCTCTTGCAGCCACTCAATAAAAACTTGAACCTGTGGGGCCAGATGCGTCCGGCTTGGGTACAGCAACGACACGGGGCGAGGGGCTGGCCGATAGGGCTTTAGAATTTCCACCAAACCGCGACTGTCCAAATGCTCGGCCACGGTGATTCCTGGTGCCTGGATTATTCCGAAGCCCGACACCCCGCACTGAACGTACGCATTCGACTCGGTGACGGTGATGCCGGCGTTACTCACAAACGCGCGATCCTGACCTTTTACCGAGAAATGCCAAGGTAATGTCCTGTTGCTCTGACCGGACAAGAAGTTAACGCCACGATGGGAGGCCAGATCGTCGAGTGTTTCGGGTTCACCATGCTCGTGCAGATACTCGGGCGCTGCACACGTCACCATGGTCGCCATCGCAATAGGGCGAGCGATCAAAGTCGAATCCGGTAGATCGCCGATACGCAACGCACAGTCGATGCCTTCACCGATCAGATCGACGGCCCGGTCAGTCACGCCCAGTACCATGTTGATACCAGGGTAGGAGGCGGTGAATTCTTTAAGGCTTTTGATGAATTCCAATTGCGCGAAAGCGGTCGGGATATCGACGCGAAGTCGGCCTGCGAGCGTTGCTCCGGATCGGTCGAACATCGAGGTCGCAGCAGAAATACCCGCCAGAATTTCCTGTACCCGCTCATAGAACCTCTCGCCTTCGGCGGTGAGTGCCACCTTTCTCGTGGTGCGCTGGAACAGGCGCACACCTAATGACGTCTCCAACTCCTGGATATATCGAGTCACCTGAGGTCGCCCGATCTCCAGCGATTCGGCGGCTTTGGTAAAGCTGCCGAGTTCGGCAAGTTTGGCGAACAGTCGCATCGATTGAAGTAATTCCATGACGCTTTCCTATGAACCCCGTCTGACTCACGAAGTTGAACATGATTGTTGTCCAAGAGTAGAACAATCATGTCTTTTTCCACGCATTTATTGCGTACCACCAATGGCGAAAAATGCACCCAAGGCAGAACCGGCTCTGGTTCGAAGCCACTGACGTGTATTTGGAGATTCGCAATGAAAGCCTGGTTATTGAAAGATTTCGGACTCGACAACCTGCAATTGGGAGAGGTAGCGACCCCGCAACCCAAGGCTGGCGAGTTGCTGGTCAAGGTCGGTGCTGTCTCGCTCAACTTTCGCGACAAGGCAATCGTCGACGGCATTTATGAGCCGCACATGGTGCCCAAACCACTTATCCCAGTGAGCGATGCCGCCGGCACGGTGGTAGCGGTCGGTGACGACGTCACACGTTTCAAAGTCGGTGATCGCGTCAACTCGCATCTTTATTCGCGTTGGCTGGATGGCGAGCCAGGGCCGAACGAACCCGATTACTGCTTCGGTTCGCCGTTGCCCGGCGGTCTGGCCGAATACATGATCATCCATGAAGACAGCGCTGTCGGTGCACCCGACAACATGAGTGACGAAGAGGCCGCAACACTTCCTATCGCTGCGCTCACGGCCTGGTATTCGCTGGTGGACTTTGGACAAATCCAGCCGGGCCAGACCGTGTTGGTTCAGGGCACTGGAGGTGTGTCGATATTTGCCGTGCAGATCGCAACTGCGCTTGGCGCGAAGGTAGTTGCGACGTCGAGTAGCGACCAGAATTTGCAAATCGTGAAGGGGCTGGGGGCCGTGGCGGGCATCAACTACAGAACGACTCCGAAATGGGCGGACGAAGTGCTGAAGCTGACCGAAGGCAAGGGTGTGGATCTGCTGCTCGATGTGGCCGGCGGCAGCGGTATCAATCAATCGGTCGCTGCAACCAAGGCATCGGGGCGTATTGCGCAGATCGGCTTTCTAACAGGGCAAAGCGTTGAACTCAATCTGATGCCACTCATTTTCCGCCAGACGACCATTCGCGGTATCGCTGTAGCGCCGCGCTCATCGTTCGACCGGATGAATACGTTCCTCAACGAACACAAGATTCGTCCCGTGATCGACCAGGTATATCCGTTCGAGAAAGCACGAGAAGCTTACGAGCATCTCGCGAAGGGAGCATTTGGAAAGGTTGTGATCAAAATCGCTTAATAACGTTAAGGCGCCAATACGGCGCCTTTTTTCGCCTCTCGCAGGAGATTCAACTCCATAGTTGAGCCGGGCGAGACTCAGGCTCAAACGTCCGCTTCTGGCCGATTCTGTTGAAAAAGTCGGTTCTTCCAGACTGCCCGCATACTGACCGCTTACAACGCCTTTTTTGCACGCCGCCACGCGAAATCTGAACCCAGAATCCTCTGCTCAAAGTGAAGATTTCAATCTCAAGCGCGTACTTTTCTGTCG
>NZ_JBFUBK010000196.1:0-3668 GCF_056405815.1 Pseudomonas sp. P1_F1_2
CTGTGTAGCAGCAGCCTCGCAGGCTCGGCCGCTGCTACGGGGCAGTGTGGTTGCCGGATTGATCGACATATTTGCTTGTAGACTTTTTGTAGCCATTTGTAGCAATTACCTTCATTCCCTATCCGTTTACCGCTAGTCTGCGGACATCTGCAACGCCGCCACCCGTAATTCAAACAAGAGCCGGCCATGACTGATCTGTCCTCATCCCCGGGCCCATCAAGCGTTTCCATCGCGACATTGGACGGACGCTTTTTTCGGCCCCCATTGCCCGACGGCCATGTGCTGCGGCCTCGTTTGTGCGAGCGCCTGAGTGCCGGTCTCGGTGGCAGGCTGTTGCTGGTCAGCGCACCTGCCGGCTTCGGCAAGAGTTCATTGGCGGTAGAGTTCTGTCAGGCGCTGCCGGAGCATTGGCGAAGTCTGTGGCTGGGGTTGAGCCCTCGAGACAGTGATCCGGGGCGATTCCTTGAGCGGTTGCTCGAAGGGCTTCAGGACTACTTTCCGACATTGGGCTGTCAGGCGTTGGGTCTACTGAAAATGCGCCAGCGTCATCAGCCGTTCGCCTTTGAAGAATGGCTGGATGGATTGCTTGATGAGCTGGCCTTCCACCTGTCGCCCAGTACGCCTTTGCTGCTGGTGCTCGATGACTATCATCTGGCGCAAGGTCCGGTACTCGATCGTTGCCTGCAGTTTTTCCTCAATCACTTGCCCGATGGCCTGCTGGTCATGGTCACCAGTCGACAGCGTCCGGACTGGCACCTGGCGCGCTTGCGCCTGTCGCGCCAACTGCTCGAGCTGCATGAGCAAGACCTTCGACTGACCCATGAGGAAGCGCTCACGTTGCTTGATCGCCACAGCAGCTCATTGCGTGGCGAGGCCTTGGAAAGTCTGATCCAGCGTAGCGAAGGCTGGGTCGCGGGCCTGCGATTCTGGTTGCTGGCAGCCTCCGAGGCGGGGACTGACAGCGCATTGCCACAGTCGCTGCACGGTGGGGAAGGGCTGATTCGTGATTACCTGCTTGAAGAGGTCATCGATTGTCTGCCGGCTGAAGTGCAGCAGTTTCTTTATGACACCGCGCCTCAGGAACGTTTTTGCAGCGAGCTCTGCGACGCGGTACGCGAAGCCCATGACAGCGCCGAAATTCTGCGATTCCTTCAGGCACACCAAGTGTTTCTGGTGCCGCTGGACGAGCACGGCCACTGGTATCGCTATCACCACCTGTTTTCTGACCTGCTGCGCACTCGGCCTACCGCTCAGACGATAGTGCCGGTCGCCAGTCTGCATTTACGCGCGTGTCGCTGGTTCAATGCCCAGGGTCTGCTCGACGAGGCTGTGGAGCAGGCGTTGCGTGCCGGGCATCTGGACGTTGCCGCGAACCTGGTGCAAAACCTCTCGGAGGAACAACTGCTGGCCGAGCAAAACGTCGGCATGCTGTTGCGCTGGAAAATGGACTTGCCCGATAGCTTGTTGATCAGCACGCCCAGGCTCATCGTGCTCTACAGTTGGGCGTTGGGGATGGCCTGTCAGCTGGACGCGGCGCAGGAACTGGCGGCTCACTTGAGTCGCTTCCTGCCGGCCCCTTCGGCCACTGCGCAGAAGTCGATGCTGGCGCAGTGGCTGGCCCTGAGCGGCATCATCGCCCGGGGGCGTGGCAATCGCGAACTGACGCTGCTCTATTGCACCGAAGCGCTGCAGAGCCTGCCGGCCAAGCGCTACGGACAACGCTTGATGTGCCTCTCGACCCTGTCCAACCTGGCCATTGCCGACGGCGATTTGTGGCGCGCGCGCAGTTTGAATCGAGAGTCGCTGGAATTGGCACAAAGGGTCGGCAACCCGTTGTTTGAAGCACTGGCCCATTACGATCGCGCCCGTGTGTTGCAGGCACGCGGGGAAATCCTGCGCTCGTTGCAAGAGGTCCGTCAGGGGCTGCAACGCCTGCAAGGGTTATCCCCACAACGACTTTACGCGGTACGTGCACGGCTGACGTTATACGAAGGGCTCTTGCTGGCCTTGCGCATGCAACCGCAAGCCGCACGGTCGCGCTTGCAAGCGGGTCTGAGTGAAGCGCGTGCCTGTCGCGATATCAGCGTGCTCATCGGCCATTGTGTGATCGCCCGGCTTGAGGGCAGCAGCGGCGAGTTCGCCAACGCCTTCGCCGAACTGGCCGAGGCCGAGCGCCTGATGCACATCTGGGACGTGCCACCGATTTACTATCTGGCAATGATTACCCTGGTCAAATGTGAACTATGGCTGGCCCAGGGGCGCACCGATCTGGCCGAAGCCTGGCTGGCGCGCCTGGGGCAGACCTACACCGGTGAGCACGCCGCAGCGCCACCGGAATTCCATCCACAGTTGCCGCTGCATATCGAGTTACAGCAAGCCTTGCTGGACGTCATTCAAGGGCAATTGATGATCGCCGAAGGGCGGTTGAATGCATTGCTCGAGCATGGGCAGCAATCTGGCCGACAAATGCTCTGCACCTTGGCACTGACTCAAAAAGTCACCTTGTTTTTGGCCAGCGGGCGCGAACCCGAGGCCCGCAAGGCACTGGCCCAGGCGCTGGAAGCGGCGACCGGTGGCGCCTTGCAACCGTTCGACGGGTTGCTGGCTGAACATCCGTGCTGGCTGCGTGGGCAACTGCAATTGAGTGCTCCGACGGATGTTTCGCAGCAACTTGCAGAAAAACTGCCGTCGGTGGCCCTTCGTCCGACAGTGGAGTCGTGTTCGGGGGCAGAGCAGCTCAGCGCGCGTGAATTGGCGGTTCTTCAACTGATTGCCCAAGGGTGTTCGAATCAACAAATCAGCGACCAGCTGTTCATTTCGCTGCACACGGTTAAAACCCATGCGAGTCATATCAACAGCAAGCTTGGGGTGGAACGGCGTACGCAGGCGGTGGCACGGGCGAAGGCGTTAGGCGTGTTGGTTTAGCCGAAAACAGTGCACTTGAAACAAAAACGCCCCGATCAAGTCGGGGCGTTTTTGTTTGTATCCCCGACCTGTTCGACAGGTCGGGTCTTTCTATCGAGGCTTACGCCACCAGATCGTTGGCGTTGAACGTGTTGACGCCCACCAACTGGATTTCGAAGTCTGCCCCCGCGTTGCCACTGACGTTGCCCGACAACACGTGATCGATGAAACGCACTTGTCCTGCGCCGGTGAAGTCATTGGCACCGATAAAGGTGAAACCGTTGAAACCACCCTGCAGCAGGTTGGCATCGAACTTCGTCAGATCGATTTTATCGCCTTGCAGACTGCTGAAGTCGGTGATGACGTCGCGGCTGGCGCCGGTGCCCATTTGGTTGACGGCACCGAACACGAACGTATCGGCACCAGCACCACCGGTCAGGGTATCGACACCCGCGCCGCCGTCCAGGATGTTGTTGCCGGCGTTGCCGGTCAGGGTGTTGTTCAGACTGTTGCCGACCGCTATATAAGCGCCGCTCCCCAGCAGCAGGACGTTTTCGACGTTCTGCAGATTGCTCAGGTTCAGGTCGACGACATTGTCCTGTGCGGTCGCGTTGTAGACGACGTAAAGGGTGTCGGTCCCTTCGTTGGCGTTTTCCTGCACCAGTGCCAACTCGGCGCTCTGATCCAGGGCGTAGTCATCGTTGCCTTTGCCGCCGATGAAGGTGTCCAGGCCGGCGCCGCCGTTCAACTGGTTGTTGCCATCG
>NZ_JBFUBK010000197.1:0-3105 GCF_056405815.1 Pseudomonas sp. P1_F1_2
CTTATGGCAATCTCGCTGCACTCGATGTTGCCGAAATTGACAACCCGCTGCGGTTTCAGGGGCAGTACTTCGATGCGGAGACGGGCTTACACTACAACCGGCATCGCTACTACAATCCGGGGACCGGGCGGTATCTGACGCCGGATCCGATCAAGCTTGCGGGTGGGTTGAACAACTACCAGTACGTGCCTAACCCTACGGGGTGGGTGGATCCGTTGGGCTTACATTCCACGCTAGGAGAATGCCCGGACGCGGAACCGCCTAAAAAATGGACAGAAAAATCGGTATTCACTAAATACCCCGAAAAAACAGTTATAAAAACTTCCGGGCCTGAAGAGCAAGCAGTATTTTTGCAAGAACACCTTCCGGGGTTGCCTAAAGAGCAAGCGCAAATGATTCTTGAAGACTCCTATAAAAAGGGAACCTCGGTCGTGATCGGAGGAAGCAGGGTCAGGGGTGACAACCTCCCTGGTAGCGACTTAGACGTTGGATTCGGTCACCTAAATGCAAATCAAGCGGGAAAGCATGTTAAATCCCTCGAAGGTAAATTTGAGTTAAGAGAAGGCTTCTTATCGCTTGAGAAAACAAGGATCGTACCCGGAAATAAAACCGCAAACATCGAAGAAATAAAATCGCCGGAAGAGTTCTTCCAACGCTCCGGAACACGCTCTGGTCTCGACCCTAAAGCAGGGCAAGAGTACAAACCATCAGGTTCCATTACGCTAGATGAAGATGGAACCATTACTCTCCTACCACCGGGAACAGCACCATGAATTTCAGATCTGCTAGCTTGGCCATCAACCCGAGCGAAATTGGCTATAGAAGTCTTGGCTTTGGAGAAAACCCTGGACTTGAGACAACGGAATATGAATTAACCATAAACGTTAAAGAGCTAACAGAAAATTTTCTAAAAAGTGCAGACTCCTTTATTCACCAATGCAAAATCGATGATTCTCAACAAGGATTCGCGGACATTGAAAACCTAAAAGAAGCCAACTATGCAAGCTTCACGCAGCTTATTGAACACAAACCAAACCTAGCCGCCACCCTTATTAACGATTATCTATATTTCGACTTACTAGACTCATTATTTCCAAATTCCAAAAACCTAAAATTAGTAGTCAACAGCATAAAAAATGTTGTTATACAGGAAGAGCAAATAATTATTACAGGCGAGACATTTCCTTTCAAAAAGCCGTGAAGAAACTCATCAAACCAAGAACTATAAGAAAAAAGGGGACAAGAAAAAGTGGACGGATTTATTTTCACGCAAGAAAATAAATCCTTCCACTTTTCATTCTTAACGCCGATGGCAGCGAGCAGGTTTACGTACATGACGAAAATGCGCGACTTATCAGCGAGACCGCCCCCGACGGAGCGGAAACGCAAAGAGCGTATGACAGCGAAGGTCGCCTGATCGCTGAAAAAGACGCACTGGGAGCCGTCACCGAATACCAATACAACGACGCCGGACGTTTGATTGCGGTTGTACCTCCAGAAGATGAACCGACTCGCTACAACTACTACGATGGCCAACTCATCGATGTGCAACGCGGCAGAGCTCGCTGGAAGTACGAGCGCAACCGTCAGGGCGATATCACCCAGCAAACCGACCCCCATGGAAACGAAACCGACTACAGCTACGACCGTCAGGGTCGCCTGTTGGAAATCCGTCATCCCGATGGCAGCCGCCATCAACTGGGCTGGAACAACCTCGGCCAACTGCTGGAAGAACGCCTGCCCGACGGCGGCCAGCGCAAATACCGCTATGACGCACTGGGTCGGCAGATTACTCGTCAGGACGAAACCGGCGCGATCACCCACTACCAATGGGATGCAGTCAGCCGCCTGACGCAAGTCACCCTGCCCGGCGGCGCCAGCCGTGCGTTCACTTATAACCCGTACGGCCGCGTCACCGCAGAGCGCGATGAGCTGGGCCGCGTGACGCGTTACGAATATGCCGATGGTCTGCACCTGGTCAGCCGCCGGATCAATCCGGACGGTAGCCAGTTGCGTTATCGCTACGACAACTCGAGATTACTGCTGACAGAGATCGAGAACGAACGTGGCGAGCACTACCATCTTGACTACCACACTAACGGCCTGATCCAGCAGGAAACCGGTTTCGACGGGCGCCGCACCGCCTATGAATACGACCTCAACGGCCAACTGCTGAAGAAAACCGAGTTCGGCGACGATGGCAGTGAACTTATCACTGAATATCAGCGCGACGCTGCTGGCCGTTTACTGGTCAAAACCCTGGCCGATGGCGAGGAGATCCATTACAGCTATGACGCCCTTGGCCGTCTGGTCAACGTCGACGACGGCAACTGGCCGCTGGCGTATGAATACGATCTGCAAGACCGCCTGATCACCGAACACCAAGGCTGGGGCACCCTGCGCTACGAGTACGACAGCGTTGGACAACTCAGCCACTGCCGCCTTCCGGACGGCAGTAAGCTCGATTACCGCCACCAGCGCGGCGGCCAACTAAGCAGCATCGACCTCAACGGCTCGCGCCTGACCACCCATCAGTTCAACGCCGGTCTCGAGCAAAAACGCCAACAAGGCCTGCTACTCAGCGAGTATCAGTACGACGATCAAGGCCGTCTGCAAGCACACAGCGTCAGCCAAAAAGATAGAAACCTGTTCCTCCGCCGCTACGCCTACGACGCCAACGGCAACCTCGCCGGCATCGACGACAGCCGCAAGGGAAATCGCAGCTACCACTACGACCCGCTCGATCGCCTGATCAACGTTCGCGGCACCACCCCGGAAAGCTTCGCCCATGACCCCGCCGGCAACTTGCTGGGCCAAGGCGACCAGCCCACCGCGAACCTGGCCAACGTCAAAGGCAACCGCCTGCTCATGCAAGGCGACCGCCACTACGACTACGACGCCTACGGCAACCTGACTCGCGAACGTCGCGGCACCGGACAGAAACTCGTCACCGAATACCGTTACGACTGCCAGCACCGTTTGATTGGTGCCAGTCTGCCGGGGGGTAGTGTCGCGTCCTATAAATACGACGCCTTCGGCCGGCGCATCGAAAAAACTGTCGATGGCAGCACCACTGAATTCCTGTGGCAAGGCGAACGCCTGATC
>NZ_JBFUBK010000198.1:0-3049 GCF_056405815.1 Pseudomonas sp. P1_F1_2
TGCCCGTGAGGGTGAGGTTTTCCAGGTTGGCGCCCAGGGTGTAGGTCACCGAGGAGCGGACGGTGTCGATCTCGCCCGCCAGGGTGCTGGTTTCGCTGATGACATCGCCGAGGTTGTCGACGATGTAGGTGTCGTTGCCGGTGCCCCCGGCCATGAAGTCGGCCCCGGCCCCGCCGTCCAGAATGTTGTTTCCGGCGTTGCCGGTGATGCGGTTGCTGAGCGAGTTGCCGGTCCCGTTGAGATTGGCAACGCCTACCAGGTTGAGKTACTCAAGGTTGGCACCCAGGGTGTAATCGATCCAGGCGTTGACGTTATCGATTTCCGAAACCGAGGTGCCGCGTTCGATCACGACGTCGCCGATGTTGTCGACGATATAGGTGTCATTGCCGGCCCCGCCGTCCATGGTGTCCGCTCCGGCCATGCCGTTGAGCAAGTTATCCAGAGCGTTACCAATCAGGGTGTCGTCAAATGCTGAGCCAATTGCATTTTCGATTTTCGTGCCATAGGCAATGGCCAGGCCTTCGTTGAACGAAGTCAGGGTATCAAAGTTGAGGAATGCCTTGCCGATCTGGCTGAACTCACCTTCATTGAGGTTGATTCGTACAGCCGAGGCCTGATTGCTGCCATCAATGGCATCGACGCCACCTGAATCCCAGATGGTTTCAAAAACGGACTGATTGGGAGCCCAATTGTAGACGTTGTTACCAATCTGCCACTGGGTGTTGGCGCCATACAATTTCTGGATGGCGAGAATGTCCAGTAACATCGGGGTGGTCGGTTGATACGAGTACGAGTCGTTGTAACTCATAACGGTATAACGGACATCATCAAGGGCTGGGGTAAGGATCGTATTGTTATCGTCGCTGGCTTCAAACGGGTGCTTGAGCCCCAGGGCATGGCCGATTTCATGCACAAAGGTCAGATAGTCGAACGAGCCTTTCACTGGGGACGGGTTATCTGTACTCGGACCAATCCATACATCCCCCGCAGCGGCCGTTCGGTCCGGGAAGTAAGCCCAGGCGGCAAACTTGGGGTCCATGCCCATGTAACCGCCGAATCGCAAATCACCGACGTTCCAGATGCTTTCCGGCACTAGCGTGAACTGAATGTTGGCGACTGCACTCCACATGGAAAGCGCACTGGTTACCGCGACCTGTTGGGCCGACGTCAGCGTGAATCCGTTGAGGTATTCATTGTGAGGACTGTAGTCGCGGGCAAAATAAGAATTCGTGGTGATAAAGCTGTACGTCAGCAAGGTCGGTGCCCCTGCTTTGTAAAACGGGGAGGCGCCCAGCCAGTAGTCACCTTCCAATAAGCTGTCGAGAGGCTTGTTGCCGGTCAACATTGTCCAGGTGGAGTAAGCGTAATCGGTCGGAGAAGGCATGCTGATTTCCTGAGTGCGCTGCGGTCCTTCCTGAATGCGACCGCTACAAAAAAACAATTTTGCACCACAAATGATGCGTTTGACATCATCTGGCCACTACTTTTATTTTGCTGACGTCAAGTAATTGGCCTGGCGAACTGTATCGGCGAGTGGCGTAGAATCCTGAAGCACCGTGACTGCCTTCTGTCTAATACAGGCCATTGATTACCCATGACCGTTACAAGCCCTGTGCTGATCCGCGAAACCTTCCCCATCGGCCCTTTGCAGTGCAACTGCACGATCATCGGCGACCCGATCAGCAAAAAAGCGATCGTGGTCGACCCGGGTGGCAACCATGAACTGATCCTGGCGCGCCTCGACGCACTGGGCTTGAAGGTGGTCAGTATCATCCACACCCACGCGCACCTTGATCATTTCCTGGCCTCCGGTCAGTTGAAGGAGAAAACCGGCGCCACCCTGCACCTGCATAAAGAAGATCAATTCCTCTGGGACAACCTGGAGATGCAGTGTCAGATGTTTGGTGTGCCTTACACACCGGTGCCATCGCCGGACCGATGGTTGGCCGATGATGAAGAACTGGCCTGCGGGTGTGGCGTGGCGTTGCACACGCCGGGTCATACGCCAGGCTCCATGAGTTTCTGGTTTTCGGAGGCCAAGCTGCTGATTGCCGGTGACACGTTGTTCCGTCGCGGAGTCGGGCGCACGGATTTGTGGGGAGGCGATCAGGCGACCATCGTGCGGTCGATCAAGCAGCGGCTGTATACCCTCGACGAAGACGCGACGGTGGTGACCGGCCATGGTCCGGACACGCGCTTGGGTGATGAAATGCGCGAAAATCCGTTTGTGCGGGCCTGATTTGTAACACAGGGAATTTTTGACCGGTGAGGCGATCCAACGCCCGCAAAGGTCCAATGCTTAAGTCCGTTGCACCACAGAATGCAAAAAAGTAGGAGCTCTTAATGTTCACCACGCGTCGTTTGATTATTGTCGCTACCGCAGTGGCCTTGCTGTCCGGCTGCGCCTCGCCCAACCCTTACAATGGTCAAAGCCAGGGTCAGGCCGATAGCGGTTCCCAAGGCATGAGCAAAACCGCCAAGTACGGCGGTCTCGGTGCCTTGGCCGGCGCTTTGGCGGGTGCCGCCATCAACCACGATAACCGTGGCAAGGGCGCGTTGATCGGCGCAGCAGTGGTGGGTGCTTCCGCCGCCGGTTATGGCTACTACGCCGACCAGCAAGAGAAAAAGCTGCGTGCCAGCATGGCCAACACCGGGGTTGAAGTGCAGCGCCAGGGTGACCAGATCAAACTGATCATGCCGGGTAACATCACGTTCGCGACTGATTCGGCGAACATTGCCCCAAGTTTCTATCAGCCATTGAACAACCTGGCGGGCTCGCTCAAAGAGTTCAACCAGAACCAGATCGAGATTGTCGGCTACACCGACAGCACCGGTGCACGTCAGCACAACATGGACCTGTCCCAGCGTCGTGCCCAGAGCGTGGCGACCTACCTGACTTCGCAAGGTGTGAGCGGTGCCAACCTCTCGGCTCGCGGTGCTGGCCCGGATAGCCCGATTGCCAGTAACAGTGATGTCAACGGTCGGGCACAGAACCGTCGCGTTGAAGTCAACTTGAAGGCGATCCCGGGTCAGCAGTATGGTGCCGTGC
>NZ_JBFUBK010000199.1:0-3007 GCF_056405815.1 Pseudomonas sp. P1_F1_2
CCAGTTCGACATGCAGAGTCTTCAGCTGTGCCTCGTAGTCTTTGCGGCTCAGCCCGGCGGCTTCTTTATCTGCGGAGTCGGTTACTTTAAGATTTTGTTTTTTCATCGCAATACTTCAACCTCTTTATGCACATGAATACGGCTAGGCACCGGCGGCCAATACACGGCTAAACCGGTACGGTTTGGGATAAAGGGTAGTTCAATTTCTCAAGGACACCGTTGATGCAAGGCACGCCTGCGGGCAGGCGTGCAATTACTGTTTCTGATAATGCGCAACGGCCTGCTCCAGATTCAGGAACACCCGTGAGTCGCCCAATGCCTGGCCCAGCGGAGCATGGACAACCATCGTGGATACGCTTGGGCTCATGCCCACCAGCCACAACGAGATGCCTCTTTCTCGCAAGCGCTGTTCGGCTGACGTGAGCATTTTCAAGGCGGTGTATTCCAGGTCGAAAACGCTGCGCAGATCGAGAATCACGACGCTGGGCGCTGCCTCTGCGATCAACGAGCGAATTTTCGAACCGAGACGTTCGGCGTTGGCAAAGAAGAGGCGACCTTCAGGCCGCAGCAGCAGCAACCCCTCAAAATGTTCATCGTCTTCGGTCTCGGCGGATGACGGGCGATAGATGTTGGTGCCGGGTTTACGCCCCAGTATGTGTACGGGCGGGTCCGAGAGCTGATAGGCCAGCGCCAGCAACGAAACGATGATCGCCACGACGATACCCTGCAGCGTGCCGAGTAACATGACCCCGACCATTGCCACAATCGCCCAGATGAATTCTGTGCGGCGTATCGAAAGAATGTCGCGAAATTCCGAAGGCTGGATCAGGCCTATCGAATACACAATCACAACGGCGGCGAGCGTGGCATTGGGCATCAAACCAATGAAGGGTGCGAGCAGCAGGCACGTCCCCAATGCCAGCCCGGCAGTGATCAGGCCCGCCAGTTGTGATTGCGCACCGGCGAGGCGGTTGACGGCTGTTTGGGTGGTTCCTCCGCCGGCGGCCATCGCTCCGAGAAACGCGCCACCGACGTTGGCAAAACCTGTCGCTACCAGTTCTCGATTGGGTTGCAAGGCGGGCTCGTCACTGCGCGCAAATGCGCGGCCTGCCGCGATGGTCTCGGTAAAGCTCATGAGTGCAATCCCCATCGCCGAAGGCCAGAGGTCGGACACCATCGACCAATCGGGCAGTGTCAATGCCGGTAACCCGATCGGCACCACACCGACTGCCGACACACCAAAATGCTCCAGGTTCAGCAGGCTCATGCCGGCGATTCCGAGCGCGACCGCAATCAGGGGCGCTGGCAATCGTGGGGTAAAGTGCTTCATGCCTATCAGGATCAGCACCATGAACACACCGACTGCCGCTGTCGGCAAAGAGGCGTGCCCCAGCCCCTGAAAGGTGGCGAGTACGTTGTGCAAAAAACCGGCTTTTTCGATGTGGATGCCCAGCAGCTTGGGCAACTGGTCGAGCACGATGACAATCCCGATGCCCGCCTTGAAACCCACCAGCACCGGGTCGGAAATGAAATTGGCTACAAAACCCAGGCGCAACATCCCCGCCAGGACCAATATGGCGCCGACCATCAGGGCCAGGGTGGCGGAGGCAACCACCAGCGTGGCGGTATCGCCGGAAGGGCTGATATGCCCTAGTGCGGAGGCAACCAGGATGGCCAGGGTTGTGGTGGTACTGACGCTGAGCGGTCGCGAACTGCCGAGTACGGCATAGATCGCCATCGGTACCAGCACGGTATAGAGGCCGACCTGCACGGGCAGGCCTGCAATGGTGGCGTACGCCAGGGCCTTGGGAATAATCACGGCCGCGGCGGTCAGCCCGGCGATGACATCACCCTTGAACCAGGCCGGCCGATAGTGGCCAACCCATTCCGGCAACAGGGCGCTCGCGGCCCGCCGAAAGGGGGATCCTGAAAGCCGATCATCCTGATCGCTACGTTGCTGAATCATGAAGTGCTCCAACGGTCATTCAATTCAAGCAGTGGTAAATCCGGATTCAGTTGCCCACGCGCCGGCCAAACAGTGGCGTGCAGTCACTGAAACTAAAAAGATAGTCGGTGCGGGCTAGACGGAGGAGGGTGACGCCCCCTGTTGAAAGAGGGCGTCACCAATTCCTCAATGGAATGGGAAGATGTAGTTCATCCAGGCAGCCATGCGCAGCAAAATTTTGCGCATCACCGCGACATGGTGAAAGTGCGTGCTGTAAAGCGCCGCCTGCCCATAGGCACCGCCAGGTACTTGTTTGCTGTATTGAGCATAGTCGGGGTCGGTTATTTCGATAATGACCGGTACCCGGCCTGCTGGCGGTGAGCCGGTAAAGCTGACCAGCGTTCCAGAGGGTTGTACTTGTCCTTCTGCAATGACGGAGATAACACTCTGAACCCGCCCCTCGAACACTTTGCCGGGAATGCCGTCGAAGGCTACTTCCGCTTCATCGCCGACTGACAAGCGCAACAGGCTGTTCTGACGCATCCATGCTGAAAAGTAATGCCCTTCTTCCGGGATGAATATCATTGAAGGGCGCAAGGGGAGCTTGGTGGCCATCATGCCCGTGCGCAAGGAAACATGGGTCACGAAGCCTTTGCTGGGGGCCCGAACGACAGTGTTGTCCAGTTCATACTGCGCAATAGACAGCTGTGCGTCTAAATCGTCGGAGCGAGCAACAACGATGTCCAGTTCACGTTGAGTGGCGAAGTTACGCTTGATCAACTCAGTGATTCGAGCACGATCAGCTTTTGCCGCGAGCAACTGTGCTTTGATGGACTTGACCCGGTATTCGAACGGGGCGGGGTCGATTCGAAACAGCACATCACCTTTTTCCAGAGGTTCATTACCTTTGACGGGTACCTCGATCACCTGGCCAGTGACTACCGGAATCACTGGAACCGAAACGAAGTACGAGCGCGCCACCTCGGAGTAGGGGTGGTTGTAGTTCATCGTGAAAATCAATGCGCCAACCAGCAGGATCCCGCCAAGCACTGCGGTAGGGAC
>NZ_JBFUBK010000200.1:0-2988 GCF_056405815.1 Pseudomonas sp. P1_F1_2
TTTCACGACTGCTTCGCAGCCGGACGCAGCCTCGCAAGCTCGACAGCTGCTACACCTGCTACAAAGTGTTCGGCTGCGCTTGAGCGGTACAGACGGGGCGGCGGGGCTGAGCGGGTACAGCACGGCAACGCCAGGCAAACGGGTTGATGCCCTCGCTGCGGGTGAAAATGTGGCAGAAATGCGCTTGATCGCAGAAGCCGCATTCGAGGCTGATTTGCGTGAGGCTCAAATCGGTCGTGCGGATCAGTTCCTTGGCCCGGGCAATACGTTGGTGACGAATCCAGTCCTGGGGCGAGTAACCGGTGCTGCACTTGAACGCGCGGGAGAAATGACTGCGCGAGAGGGCGCAGGCGTGGGCCAGCTCGGTCACTTCAACCGTTTCACCGAGTCGATCCAGAATCAGTTGTTTGGCCAGGTTTTCTCGCCATGGGGTCAGGCCGCCGGTGGTCTTCTTTCGCGTATCAATAACTGCCGCGCGGGCAGTGTTTTGCTGAGAATGAGCCATGACAAATGTCCGTGTCGGTGAGCTTCATTCTTGGTCGCGGGGCGCTGGCAGGCGAGTTAAACGTTGTTAATTTCCTGGTTTTTTCCATATCGAGTAACCGCTCTAACTCAGCACATCGCTGCAATTTTCCGTGGGCGAGGTGCCGGCACAATCGGCGTCATCCGGCGGCGTGTCTGTGGCCGTTTTTCTGATTCGATCAAGGGTGAACACATGAAACATTCGTTGGTTTGCGCGATAGGGCTTGCGGTAGCGCTGGCGTCCGGCATTTCCTCGGCTCAGGCTCAGGCTCAGGCTCAGGCTCAGGCACCGGCGCAGGTCGGCACCCAAGTGCCGGGTTACTTCCGTTTGGCGGTGGGCGATTACGAAGTGACGGCGTTGTTCGATGGCTACAACGACCTGTCGCCCAAGCTGCTCAAAGGCCTGAGCCAAAGCCAGATCCGCGCGCTGCTCGCCCGGCGCTCGATTGAAACACCGGGCGTGCAAACCGCGTTCAATGCGTTTCTGGTCAATACCGGCAAGCAGTTGATCCTGGTGGATACCGGCGCCGGCCAGTGCATCGGCGCCACCGCCGGCATGCTCTCGGACAACATGAAAGCCGCCGGCTATGAACCGTCTCAGGTTGACGCGATCCTGTTGACTCACCTGCACCTGCACCTGGACCACGTCTGCGGGCTGGTCGATGCCGAGCAAAAACCGGTGTTCGCCAATGCCACGGTGTATGCGGCCAAGGCCGAGGCCGATTACTGGCTTGACTCTCAGGCCATCGCCAAGGCCCCCGAGGGCGCAAAGCCGTATTTCAAAATCGCCCAGGACTCCACCGGGCCTTACGTCGCGCAGGGTCGCTTCAAAACGTTCGACGCCGGTCAGTCGCCCGTGCCAGGCGTGGTCGATGCCGAGCTGGAAGCCGGGCACACGCCGGGCAGCACCACCTACCGTTTCACCTCTCAGGGCCAGAGCATTTTGTTCATGGGCGATCTGGTGCATAACCTCGCCGTGCAGTTCGAACACCCGGAAGTGTCGATCGGTTTTGACGTCGACAGCCAGCAAGCCATCAAACGCCGCGCCAAGGTGTTCAGCGACGCGGTGGCCAGCAAGACCTGGGTCACGGCGGCGCACCTGCCGTTTCCGGGCATCGGCCACATCGCGGCGGAGGGCAAGCACTTCCAATGGGTGCCGGTCGAGTACGGCCCTTACAAACGAGCAGCCAACGTACCGCTGATCGAGTAAAGTCCCAGCGCTTCGTGCCTGTCTGAACTCACAAGGGAGCCATGCCTATGAACCGTAACGACCTGCGCCGTGTCGACATGAACCTGCTGGTGATTTTCGAGGCCTTGATGTTCGAAAAAAACCTGACCCGTGTTGCTGAAAAACTGTTCATGGGCCAGCCGGCGGTGAGTGCGGCATTGGGGCGGTTACGGGATTTGTTCGACGATCCACTGTTGCTGCGCAATGGCCGCGGCATGGAGCCGACCGGGCGGGCGCTGGCGATTCTCAAGGAGTTGCAGCCGGCGATGGATGTGATCTCCGGCGCGGTCAGTCGCGCCAAGGAGTTCGAGCCGGCCAGCAGTTGCGACGTGTTTCGCATCGGGCTGTCGGACGATGCTGAATTCGGTCTGTTTCCGCCGCTGCTGCGACAGCTTCAGGAAGAGGCGCCAGGGATCGTGATTGTGGTGCGCCGCGCCAATTACTTGTTGATGCCGGCGTTGCTGGCGTCCGGGGAGATTTCCGTGGGTGTCAGCTATACCACCGAATTGCCGGCGAATGCCAAGCGCAAAAAACTGCGCGACATTCCCTGCAAGGTGCTGCGTGGGGACAAGCGTCCCGGCACTCTGACGCTGGATGAATACTGCGAGCGGCCGCATGCCATGGTTTCGTTTTCCGGCGATCTGAGTGGCAACATCGATCTCGACCTGGCCAAGCTTGGTCGTAGTCGGCGTGTGGTGTTGGGGGTGCCGCAGTTCAGTGGTTTGCGTGCGATCCTTGCTGGCACCGAGATGATTGCCACGGTGCCGGATTATGCGGCGTGTGCGTTGGTGGAGGGGTGTGGGTTGCGGGCTGAGGACCCGCCGTTTGCCATTGATGCGGCGCAACTGTCGATGGCGTGGAGTGGGGTGCATGATAATGATCCGGCGGAGCGATGGTTGCGGTCGCGGATCAGTGAGTTTATGTCTGGGCCTTTGCCTGTGGTATCTGCTTGAACGTGGCGGCCTTTGGGCCGACCAAGTTGTTGTTTTTGGTGTACATATCCGTTGCTGCGGTAACGGCGGCTTAGGGTTTCGCCCTTACGGCGGGGACTGTCAGATATTTTGTGTGCGGGCCGTTAACGGCCTGCCGTTAGGCAGGCCATGCTTTTACCAGGTCGGCCTGATAAATCGATCTCCGTACAGAATCGCGAATTGATTCATCGCACTTTTCCAGTCATGGGCCGCGGCCCCCCAGTTTGCTGTGATATTGCGCAGTCCAAGCCAGATCAGTTTTGTCGC
>NZ_JBFUBK010000201.1:0-2981 GCF_056405815.1 Pseudomonas sp. P1_F1_2
GAACCTACGTCGGCTGGCCAAACTGACATCTCAAGGGCCACCAGTCACGGGATAGGTGCGCCTACACTAAGCCAAAAACCTCAAATTAACCCAATAACGACGCAGCAAAGGTCAACGAAGGGCCGAGAAACCACACAAAGTGGTGAGTAGGCTATCCGGTGGTAGCTGTGCTTGATTTTACTCAGGCTGAAAATCCGACTTTTTCAACAGAATCGGCCGATTGCTGCCTGTCGCGAAGGGCTGAAACCGACCCGTAGCTGACGGTGGTGCCAGACAGAAATCGGCCAGGAGCGGGGAGATGACATAGTAATGGAAGATGGATAGTGCCACTAAAGTGGTGTTTTATGCTTTCCAGCGGTTCGATCTGTTGTTTGTTGTCTACGCTTCCCATGAAACCCTAATCAAGCCCTAGCAACTGGTCTGGGCGGACAGAAGACGGCCAGCAAGCAAGCGGAAATTCAATTAATCAGAATATCCGAGGAATAAATTTAAATGAACAAGATATTTAAAGACGCTTTCGAAGGGAGCTGGAGTGATCAAGTTATTACAGATATTGCAAGTTTTTTTTATTTAGATACGCATGAGCAAGGGTACATTTTAATCAGGCTCTCCTTTGATCATCCATTCTTAGCCATATGCGTTTTACTTGTAATATTCGTTTCCTTCGTAGGTATAATTTCCAGTGCCAATAGCAATATCGAAACATATAACTCCGCGGCTTCCAGGCAGGCTCGACTACGGGAGAAAATCGAAAATCACAACAAAATTAAAACAATAATTGACTCTCGAACCAGATCTGAAAACGAGAAGAAAAATATACTTGGCGGGTTGTTCTTCGGATTAATGATCTTTTTTGTTGTTTCAATTATTTTGGGGCGCGCCTTCAGTAGTTTTCTTACCGCGCAGCAAGGGTGGCTATTATACCTAATACTCTCAATTGCCTCCTACCTAGGTGTTCGTAAATATAAGAGCAGAAAATACGATAAGCTCCTGAAGCTCCCTGATCAAGAAAATCATAAAGAATAACGCCTTATAAAAATTTTAACCAAAATAAAAGGATACATTTTTTTGGCTGACATTTTTTGTGTCAAATTAACTCCCATGTCTGACCTGCGGCAAAGCATTGGGCGGAGATTTAAGGGCTATCGAGAGGCGTATAGTTTAGGTTAAGGGGCGCGGGCTCAGTCTCGATTGATGGCAGTTAACGGCTTGAATCGCTTACTACGCGTTACGCAAGATCTTTCCGCATTCTTCTATGCACGGCAAGTGCATCTTCAGAAACCCAAGAGTCTCCAATGGTGCGTGGGACGCAGTAAAGGTGTCGCTCCCCGCTATACAGCTTTTCGACTACTGAACCTGCCTTTTTGCCAAGGGTGACTACGGCGTTTGGATTGAGCAGTTGGATAGTAGGTTCAATTATGCACCGCCATGCCTCTTTGCGCGCTGCTACCGGCGGCAGTATGTCTCCTCTAGTTCGGTAGGGGACAATATTCATATAGGCGACTTCATTGATTGATTTGTTGGCGGCATCTAGCGTTGGCTTAAGAATTCGCCAGAGATTCCAGCGCTGAACAATGGAGGCGAAAGAGTTGTTGATGTTTTCGAAGGCAGGAAATACCTCGGCATCGCCAGCTTGTTTGAACTCCTTTAGAAGGGGGTAGAAAATCTCATCTTCAGGTATTCGCTTTGTGTATGCATCTCCGCCACCGCCGGGATTTATTGCTAAGAGTAAAAGCCCCGAACCTTGTTGGTAATTTGCGCCAATGTATCCGGCGAACATGGTCGCCGAATCTTCTGGCAGGTTTATTGGTGTGTATTTAAGGTCGGAGTCACCGAATATGTCTTTTCGAGATACTTGGACTAACTGGTGAAGATGCTGGGAGATGGCTTTTCGAAATTCCATAAAACACTCCGTTTTTTTTGCACAACTCTATACAKACTCCAATTTTAGTATGACTCCCCAAGAGGGTGCGTCATGGTGGAAATTTAATCTGCAAATTTGAATCATCCGCGTTTAATATACGTCTCCGAGCGTCTGCTATTGGAAGCAGCCCCTCGCTAGGGGCTGTCGGCCATGCACTGTCATGCAAGCTGCCCTGGACCTGCAAGCCCAGATCGACCTGAAGTATTAGATCCGATCTTGGGGTGTCACTGCGAAGCTTTCCAATGGGGCACCTTTGATACAAGCACGGTGAAACAACGAGCCGAACTCAGAGAGTTTTATAGCCCAACACTCGTTGCCGTGATTCAAGCCGCGCCCGGACAAGTATTTTAAGTCATTATCATATTCAATCAGCCCAAGAGAGTGCAGATGTCCTACGTACACTTGTAAATGAATAGGCCATAAGAGCTCATCCGGGTTCACAACAAGGCTCCAGTCAATCTCGACCGGCTCAAGGACGCTTTCATTGAGATGTCCAATGATGCCTTTCGAGGATTGAGTCCAATCTGAGGTCACACGTCCAAAATAATTCTTGGGGTCAGATCCCGCTAATGAATTAATCAGCCTAATTTCGTCAGGCGAAAGCTGCGAAATGATTGTCAAGAACGCAGGATGGGCATCACCCATGCGGGACTTGTCGAAGCCGGCGGAAAGAAGCTCCACGTAAATATCAGTCAGCAGGTCCCCGTCCTCTTGGTAACGGAGCTTCTCTAAAATAGGCAAAGCTAAGGACGGCGCAGGGCTGACCCTGTTTTCAGGGGATGCTTTATCCGCAGCTCGCTTAAAATACATAGCCATCCGTTCTTGAAGCATTGCCGTGAATTGCAACGGGGCAAGGGCTAACCTCAAGGTCTTGGCTGCGTCCACGCCGATCTTGGAAATTTCGCGAAMAATTTCTTTTACGCYGTCCGAATAAACCTCCTTCGCCAGCTCACCGACTTCAGCAGGAAGTTCCACATTCACATCCAACATACTTCCTCCAGAGCAATACACAACGTTACCACCCCGCTAGCCGAAGGTTCAGACAGCGAGCACCTTC
>NZ_JBFUBK010000202.1:0-2920 GCF_056405815.1 Pseudomonas sp. P1_F1_2
CTTGTAGGAGCCGAGCTTGCTCGCGATGGCGGCCTGACAGACACCGCATCTCTCAGGCCTGCTAACATGTCGCGCAATCGACCCTGCCGTGACGACGCCAGCCAATGCCACCTGTTTCCCGCTCCGCCTCCCTGCCTGAATTGACCGCCCTGTTCGCCTCGGTGCAACAGCACTTCCAGGACGTGATCGTGCCGCTCTGGCAAGGCCCCGGCTGGAATGCCGACATGGCGTTGCCCTATGAAGCACTGGACGCCGAGCATCAACCGCTGCCGCCTCAACGCTATCGGGCCATGGCCTGCGCACGGCAGTTGTATCTGTTTTCCAGCCTGATCGGCCAGGTGCCAGGCGCGCAGGAGCGCTGCGCCAAGCTGTTCCGCTCCTTGCAACAGCACTTCCACGACGCCGAACACGGTGGCTGGTTCTACAGCATCGACCCGCACGGCACGCCGCTGGATCAGCGCAAAGACCTGTATACCCACGCGTTCATTCTGTTCGCCTGCGCCCATTACTGGGACAAGTCGCGCGAACCGCTGGTGGAATCCGCGCTCAACGCGGCACTGGAAGTGATCGGTCAGCGCTTCGCCACAGGCGACGGTCTGTACGACGCCAGCCTCGATCGCGACTGGTCTTCGCTCGACTCCGGGCCGCTGCAAAACCCTCTGATGCACCTGGCCGAAGCCTTCCTCGCGACCCTGTCGGTACGCGAAGACATCGCGGTGCAACGTGCACTCGTCGCGTTATGCACAGCCATGCACAAGCGCTTCATTGACCCGCAACACAGCGTGTTGATGGAGAAACCGCTGGGAGCTGTGGATAACTGGTTCGAACCCGGGCATCAGTTCGAGTGGTATTTTTTGCTCGAATCTTCGTCGCTGCTGCGCGGTTCGCCACTTCATGCATCGCTGGRCCGTGCGTTCGCATTCACCGAACAACAAGGCGTCGATGCGCAGACCGGTGCAGCACAGGCGATGCTTGATCTGGAGGGCAACGCCAAAGATGCCACCCAACGCATCTGGGCTCAGGCGGAATACTTGAGGGCGCTGACGTTGCGCCCGAACGCCGAAGCGGTGGTGCAACGCCAGCTACAAGCGCTGCAACAGCGCTTTCTGCATGCGGGCGGCTGGTATGAGTGTCGGGATGAGCTGGGCGAAGTCAGCCGCAAAGACATGCCGTCGACCACGCCTTATCACTTGGCAACCTGCTATCGCGGGTTGGCCGACTATCTGCGCTGACTGACCGATAGCTATCGCGGGCAAGCCCGGCTCCCACAGGGCTTGTAGCGCTCGCCAATTGGCGATCCAACACATTACCTGTAGGCGCCGGGCTTGCCCGCGATTGGCCGTTACGCGGTCTTAAACCTTCGCGTTCCGCTCAATCGCAAACCCGCTCCAGGTCTGGCTCACTGGCATCAGTTCCAGGCTGTTGATGTTGATGTGCGCCGGCGCGTTGAGCACCCAGAAAATGGTCTCGGCGATGTCTTGCGGCTGGATCGGCTCGGCACCGGCGTACGTCGCGTTGTAACGCTCCTGGTCACCGGCAAAACGCACCAGCGAGAACTCACTCTCACACAGACCCGGCTCGATGTTGCTGACGCGCACGCCGGTGCCTTGCAGGTCGCAGCGCAGGTTCAGGGAGAACTGTTTGACGAACGCCTTGCTCGCGCCATACACGTGGCTGCCCGGGTACGGATAATTGCCGGCGATGGAGCCGAGGTTAACGATGCCGGCACCACGACCATGAGCAATCAGGCGCGGTAACAGCAAACGAGTGCTGTACATCAGGCCCTTGATGTTGGTGTCGACCATGGTGTCCCAATCGTCGAGATCGCACTTGGGCGCCGGGTCCACACCGAGCGCCAGGCCAGCATTGTTGATCAGCCCGCGCAGCTTGGCGAAGGATGGTGGCAGGTTGGCAATCGCGTCCTCCATGGCTTTGCGGTCACGCACGTCGAGCACCAGGCCATGCACCTCGGTCTGCTTCGACAATTCGGCGCACAGGGCATTGAGGCGCTCTTCACGACGGCCTGTCAGTACCAGCTTCCAGCCTGCCTCGGCAAAACGGCGGGCACAGGCTTCACCAAAACCGGACGTCGCGCCGGTAATAAACAGGGTGTTGGACATCGTGTTCTCCTTGCTTCGGCTGACGGGCAGCCCTTGGAATAGAAAATCAGCTGGCAGCATGCCCGGCCTTGCACACAGCGGCAACCACCGCAAATCTGCTCAAAAAACGCTCAACCCTGGCAACACCATGTCCGCCGCGGCTTGTAGCCATGTGCGCGCATGTTATCCACAGGCCGGTCCACAGTTTCCGGGGGCAAGTGGAAAGGTTGAAAGCCGCTGTGTACAAGGCTTTGCGGGGAGTTTTGAAAGTTTTTTGCTTGACCCTCGGATGCTCGCAGTGTAGCCCCATGCATTTTGCACGATTTCTCCTACAGACCAGCAGTGGCGCCAAGCCAGTAACTACGGCCCTCAGCCGAGTCTTTCCAGAGTTTAATCACAGACTTATCCACAGGCTCGCCCTGTCCGTTTTGTGCTAGTTCTATCGCCAATAAAAAGGTTGACAACTGCGGTTCAGAGTCGCGCAAAAACGCCTGATCAAAAAACAACCACCACGCCACAAGCCACGGCTTTAAAGGCGTCCAGTCAGCTACTCCCACGTTATTCACAGCCAGCTCCACAGCAAACGGGGACAAGTCAAAACCGTGACAAAACAACTATTTGCAGCGGCTTTATGTCGCGCTTTGCGAGCTTGTGAAGATTGTTTTCCACAATTTCAACTCACCCCACCGCCCATCGAGCTTGGTGCCGAATCAAGGATGTAAAAAAGCCCCGGCGATTGCGCGCCGGGGCTTGTGCATAACCACRCAGACTCAGTGACCGCCGAGGTAGGCGTTACGCACATCCTCGTTAACCAGCAGCTC
>NZ_JBFUBK010000203.1:0-2769 GCF_056405815.1 Pseudomonas sp. P1_F1_2
GACACACTCATGGGCGGTAAAGCTAGCTTCAGACACACTCATGGGCGGTAAAGCTAGCTTCAACTGGATCGATCCCCTGCTGCTGGATCAACAGCTCACTGAAGAAGAACGCATGATTCGCGACACCGCCGAGCAATTCGCTCAGCAGAAGCTTGCGCCACGCGTCCTCGAAGCTTTCCGTCATGAAAAAACCGACCCGGCAATTTTCCGCGAAATGGGCGAAGTCGGTCTGTTGGGGGCAACTATCCCTGAGCAGTACGGCGGCAGCGGCCTGAACTATGTCAGCTACGGTCTGATCGCTCGTGAAGTCGAGCGCGTCGACTCTGGCTACCGCTCGATGATGAGCGTGCAGTCCTCGTTGGTCATGGTGCCTATTAATGAATTTGGCACCGAAGCCCAAAAGCAGAAGTACCTGCCGAAACTGGCCTCCGGCGAGTGGATTGGCTGCTTTGGTCTGACTGAGCCTAACCACGGTTCTGACCCGGGTGCGATGATTACTCGTGCGCGCAAAGTGGAAGGCGGTTACAGCCTGACCGGCAGCAAGATGTGGATCACTAACAGCCCTATCGCAGATGTGTTCGTCGTCTGGGGTAAAGATGACGCCGGCGACATCCGTGGTTTCGTATTGGAGAAGGGCTGGAAAGGCCTGAGCGCTCCGGCGATTCACGGTAAGGTCGGCCTGCGTGCATCCATTACAGGCGAGATCGTCATGGATAACGTATTTGTCCCTGAAGAGAACATTTTCCCTGACGTCCGTGGCTTGAAAGGCCCTTTCACCTGCCTCAACTCCGCGCGTTATGGCATTTCCTGGGGCGCGCTGGGTGCCGCCGAGTTCTGCTGGCACACCGCTCGCCAATACACCCTGGACCGTCAGCAGTTCGGTCGTCCGTTGGCCGCCACTCAGTTGATCCAGAAAAAGCTGGCCGACATGCAGACTGAAATCACCCTGGCGCTGCAAGGTTGCCTGCGCCTGGGTCGTATGAAAGACGAAGGCACTGCGGCGGTCGAGATCACGTCGATGATGAAGCGCAACTCATGCGGCAAGTCCCTGGATATCGCTCGTATGGCGCGTGACATGCTGGGTGGCAATGGCATCTCTGACGAGTTCGGTGTTGCTCGTCACCTGGTCAACCTGGAAGTGGTGAATACCTATGAGGGTACGCATGACGTCCACGCGCTGATCCTTGGGCGCGCGCAGACCGGCATCCAGGCGTTCTATTAATAGGAGAACGGCCATGGGCGCGCTTTCGCATCTGCGGGTACTGGATTTGTCGCGGGTATTGGCCGGGCCTTGGGCTGGCCAGATCCTTGCGGACCTTGGCGCCGAGGTGATTAAGGTCGAGCGCCCGGGCAATGGCGATGATACGCGCGCCTGGGGGCCTCCTTTTCTTAAAGACGCCTATGGCGAGAACACCAGCGAGGCCGCCTACTACTTGTCGGCCAATCGCAACAAGCAATCGGTCACCATCGACTTCACACGCCCTGAAGGTCAGAAGTTGGTGCGTGAGCTGGCGGCCAAGTCGGACATTCTGATCGAGAACTTCAAGGTTGGTGGGCTGGCCGCCTACGGGCTGGACTATGAGTCGCTCAAAGCCATCAACCCGAACCTGATCTATTGCTCCATCACTGGGTTTGGTCAGACCGGCCCTTACGCCAAGCGTGCGGGTTATGACTTCATGATCCAGGGCTTGGGTGGCCTGATGAGCCTGACGGGGCGACCGGAAGGGGATGAGGGGGCCGGGCCGGTAAAGGTTGGTGTAGCGCTGACAGACATCTTGACCGGGCTCTATTCGACAGTGGCGATTCTGGCGGCGCTAGCGCATCGGGATCACGATGGCGGCGGCCAGCATATCGACATGGCATTGCTGGATGTTCAGGTTGCATGCCTGGCTAACCAGGCGATGAACTACCTGACGACAGGCAATGCGCCTAAGCGCTTGGGTAACGCCCATCCGAACATCGTGCCTTATCAGGACTTTCCTACGGCTGATGGCGACTTCATCCTGACCGTGGGTAACGATGGTCAATTCCGCAAGTTTGCCGAAGTGGCGGGTCAGCCGCAGTGGGCGGATGATCCGCGCTTTGTAACCAATAAACTGCGGGTGGCAAATCGGGCGGTCTTGATTCCGCTGATCCGTCAGGCGACGGTGTTCAAGACCACGGCTGAGTGGGTGCTGCAGCTGGAGGAGGCTGGCGTGCCATGTGGCCCGATAAATGATCTGGCTCAGATGTTTGCTGATCCTCAGGTCAAGGCACGTGGGTTGGCGATTGAGTTGCCCCATGTGTTGGCTGGGATGGTGCCGCAGGTGGCGAGCCCTATTCGTCTATCCAAGACTCCGGTGGAGTACCGCAATGCCCCTCCATTGCTGGGTGAGCATACGCAAGAGGTTCTGCAGCGTGTGCTGGGCCTGGGAGCTGGTGCGGTGGCTGCTTTCAAAGAGGCTGGAGTGCTTTGAGGATTCCTTCTATATAGAGGCCGGCTGTTTTGCTCTTCATATAGAGGGGAATTGGGTTGTTTGTCGGCTTTTGGGGCGTTATTGATAGAAAGCCCAAATCAGTGCTTGACGGCAGATTCAGGATGTCTATAATTCGCCCCACTTCCGGCGCAGTCGAAACGGAAAACTCCTTGGTAAACAAAGAGTTACGCAGTTTTCGGCAGTGAGTGGCTTCAGTTCATCGAAGTCCGAAAGGAGTTGAAAAAGAGGTGTTGACAGCAGCGTGTAACGCTGTAGAATTCGCCTCCCGCTACCGAGTGATCGGAAGCGCAAG
>NZ_JBFUBK010000204.1:0-2742 GCF_056405815.1 Pseudomonas sp. P1_F1_2
TTCGTGCGCAGCAAGCACGGCCTCAACCACAAGCACGTCGGCAGCGTGCACGCCGCCGACACCACCATGGCCATCGAGAACGCGCGCGAGCTCTACACCCGTCGCAGCGAAGGCGTGAGCCTGTGGGTGGTGCCGTCGGCACTGATTACCGCTTCGTCGCCGGATGAAAAAGACCCGCTGTTCGATCCGTCGGACGACAAGGTGTATCGCCACGCCAGCTTCTACGAGCTGCCGGCCGAAGTCGGGCACATGTGAGGTCGACCATGAACAACCAGACTGATCTGATCGAATACCTGCTGCGCCTCGGCGACAGCGCCCTGATCCAGGGCCAGCGCCTGTGCCAATGGTGCGGCAAGGCCCCGGCGCTGGAAGAAGAATTGGCGTTGATGAACGTCGGCCTCGACCTGGTGGGTCAGGCACGCAACTGGCTGGAATACGCCGCCGAACTGCTGAACGACGGCCGCAGCGCCGATGACCTGGCGTTCCGCCGTGACGAGCGCGCTTATCGCAACCTGCTGCTGGTGGAGCAACCCAACGGCGACTTCGCGGTGACCATGCTCAAGCAGTTCCTCTATGACGCCTGGCATTTGCCGGTGCTGCAGGGCCTGAGCCAGTCCAGCGACGAGCGCATTGCCGGGATCGCCGCCAAAGCGGTCAAGGAAGTGACCTATCACCTGCGCCGCTCCGGCGAGTGGGTCGAGCGCCTGGGTGACGGCACTGAAGAAAGCCATCGGCGCATGCTGGCGGCGATCCCTGAGGTCTGGCGCTTCACCGTCGAACTGATTGCCGCCGATGACAGCGAGCAGCGCCTGTGCGAAGCCGGCATCACCCCGGACATCGCCAGCGTTGCCGCGCAGTGGCAAGCCAAGGTCAACGCAATTTTCGCCAGTGCCACCCTGCCCGTACCCGCCGCGCCAAATTATTTCTACCTGAACGCACGCAAAGGGCTGCACACCGAACACCTCGGCATCCTGTTGGCAGAGATGCAATTCCTGCCACGAGCGTACCCCGATGCAACCTGGTGAGCTGATCGCCAGCGACCTGGGCGCCCGGGCGGCACAACCGACTGACCTGGCCGCCGCGTGGGCAACCCTGGCGCAGGTCATGGACCCGGAAGTGCCGGTGGTCAGCGTGGTCGACCTCGGCATCGTCCGCGACCTGGACTGGCAGGCCGGTCACTTGCACGTGGTGGTCACGCCGACCTACTCCGGTTGCCCCGCCACCGAAGTGATCGAAAGCGACATCCGCGAGGCACTGGAACTGGCCGGGTTCAAGGCGCCGCAACTTGAGCGCAAGTTGACCCCGGCGTGGACCACCGACTGGATCAGCGCCAGTGGCCGTGAACGCTTGCGCGCCTATGGCATCGCCCCGCCGGAGGGCAGCACCAGCAAGCGCAGCCTGCTCGGTGAAAGCCCGGTGGTCGTCTGCCCGCAATGCGGCAGCGCCCACACCGAAGTGCTCAGCGAGTTCGGTTCCACCGCGTGCAAGGCCCTGTATCGCTGCATCGATTGCCGGGAACCGTTCGACTATTTCAAGTGCATCTGAGCGGCAATCGGCCGTCCCAGCTGGAGAACAATAATGAGTAAATTTCACAGCCTGACCATCAAGGACGTGCGCACCGAGACCCGTGACGCGGTGTCCATCGCCTTCGAGATTCCGCAACACCTGCAGGACAGTTTTCACTTCACCCAGGGCCAGCACCTGGTGATGCGCACCCAGTTGGACGGCGAAGAAGTCCGCCGTTCTTACTCGATCTGCACCGGCGTGAATGACGGTGAGCTGCGCATCGCGGTCAAGCGGGTGACGGGTGGGCGCTTCTCGGCGTTTGCCAACGAGCAACTCAAGGCAGGGCACACGCTGGACGTCATGCCGCCCGCCGGGCACTTCAGTGTCGAACTCGACCCGGCGCGCCACGGCCAGTACCTGGCCGTAGCAGCGGGCAGCGGCATCACGCCGATCCTGTCGATCATCAAGACCACCCTGGAAACCGAGCCGCACAGCCGCGTCACACTGCTGTACGGCAACCGTTCCAGCTCTGGCGCGCTGTTTCGCGAGCAACTGGAAGACCTGAAAAACCGCTACTTGCAGCGTCTGAACCTGATTTTCGTGTTCAGCCGCGAGCAGCAGGATGTCGACCTGTACAACGGCCGGATCAACGCCGAGAAATGCGAGCAGTTGTTCTCCCGCTGGCTTGACGTCAAAGCCCTCGACGCCGCGTTCATTTGCGGCCCGCAAGAGATGACCGAAACCGTGCGCGACAGCCTCAAGGCCAAAGGCATGGCGTCTGAGCGTATCCATTTCGAACTGTTCGCCGCCGCTGGCAGCCAGCAGAAACGTGAAGCCCGCGAGGCGGCCCGCCAGGTGGATGCGGCGGTCAGCCAGATCACCGTCATCAGCGATGGCCGCGCATTGGCTTTTGATCTGCCGCGCAACAGCCAGAGCATCCTCGATGCCGGCAACGCCCAGGGTGCCGAACTGCCCTACTCGTGCAAGGCCGGCGTGTGCTCGACCTGCAAGTGCAAGGTCATCGAAGGCGAAGTGGAAATGGACAGCAACCACGCCCTCGAAGACTACGAAGTGGCCGCCGGCTATGTGCTGTCGTGCCAGGCGTTCCCGATCAGCGACAAAGTGGTGCTGGATTTCGATCAACTCTAACCCCCTGACGCTCGTAGCAGCTGCGTCCGACTTGTAGCAGCTGTCGAGCCTGCGAGGCTGCGTTCGGCTGCGAAGCAGTCGTAAACC
>NZ_JBFUBK010000205.1:0-2725 GCF_056405815.1 Pseudomonas sp. P1_F1_2
GCGCTGCGCGCCCGGCGGATAGCCCAGGTGGTGGCCGAGCTCAGCACTCAGGGCTCGCTCGATCAAAGCCTTCTTGAACGCCGCAGAGGCGTCCTCAATGGCTTCCGCTGTCATCGGTCCATCAGTGAATTGCTCGAGCAGCTCTTTCGGGATTTTCGGCAGCTCTCGCAACGCGGGTTTCTTCTTGGTTGGCATACATGCACCTCTTACTCATGTTATGCCCGAACACAAAATTTCTGACACCCCCCCTTACGGCGACTCACTTTTTTTTCAAACGCCAAAAAAAAGTAAGCAAAAAAAGGCTCGCCCCGAGCGTCCGGCCCCTCGCTGGGGCTCGGCGTTCCTTCGCTCCGGTATCCTTCCGGGGACACTGCCCTCCGGTCGGCTTCGCTTCGACCTACATGCAGCGTGTTCGACTGCGTCGAACGGCGCTGCGCGCCACTCCCCGGATGAACACCTCCACTCAGCCTCCCGAAGGGGCGGGTGGATCAAGATCAAGAGCTGCAGGCGAGCTAACGCTCGGCCTGATGAGTGGTGAGAAGCGGCCGGTGTACTCATTCCTGTAGGAGCATGGCTTGCCAGCGATGGCGGCCTGACAGCCGACCAGTCATTTGCAGATGTACCCATTCTCTGTAGGAGCCGGGCTTGCCCGCGATGGCGGCCTGACAGCCGACCAATCTCTAACAGGTGTGCATCAATTGATCGTTCCCACGCTCCGCGTGGGAATGCCGCCGGGGACGCTCCGCGTTCCATTTTTGCGTGTTGAAAGATGTGTAAGAAACGCAGTGATTTCCCACGCATTTTTCAGGTTGCCGGGTAGGAAGCCGTGTCTCTAACCTCTGGCTGTCGCTGCAAAATCAGCGACCGGGCGTGAGATCCCCGGCTATTAGTATTCATCTAGCGCCAATGCCACCATAATTGGCGCCAGCTTATCTGCTGCCTGTAAATGCGTTATGGCGGCTGTGTGCGGGCAGACTTCGGTCTGGCCGGGTGCCTACTACCGGTGATCTCACTCTGCACATAGCTGCCACCTCTTCGCCGCTTGAGATCCGGCGAAGGGATGGCTCCCGTTACCAGTAGGAGTTTCCATGGATAAGTCAGTCCCCGATCCACCCATCACTCCCGAAGCCGAAGACTTGCGCACCGAGTCGCTAATCAAAGACCGCGAAGCCATAAAACGCGCCCTCGACTACTACCTCGCCCCTCCATCCCAATACACCGAAAAAACCCGCCGCCCCAGCACGATGTACATGATCGCCCCGAACATGGACACCGAAAGTCTGCTGGCCCAAGCCTGCGAATCACTGGCCTCTGCCAGCGTCATGACCAGTGATTTCGCCACGAACCTGATCGGCCCGCAGCGCAGTACGGCGATGGCGATTCAGCAGATCATCATGCTGGCGGAGTTGGCGGTGAATCGGGCGTTGGATAACGTTGATCCGGCATAAAACGCGAGAGCCGTGGATCAGTCGGCACAACATCTGACTGGTTCGCGACGGGCAATAAAAAACGGCGATCACTACAGTGATCGCCGTTTATATGTACGAGCTATTAAATCAAGGCATCAACACTTCAATCGACCCATCCGCCGTCATGCTGACCTGGCTGGTGCCGGCTTCCACATCCGGGGTCACCGGCGCCGAATCCATTGCGGCAGCTTTCATCATCATCGGCCCGCGCATGTAGGGTTGTGGATAACCGTTGCTGTTCAGGTTCAGGTTAACGATTTTGATCGTTCCCACGCTCCGCGTGGGAATGCCGCCGGGGACGCTCCGCGTTCCATCTTTGTGTTGAATGATGTGTAAAAAACGCAGTGCTTTCCCACGCATTTTTCAGGTTGCCGGGTAGGAAGAGGGCCTTCTAATCTTTGGCTGTCGCTGCGATTTCAGCGACCGGGCGTGGAAACCTGGATCTCTTAGTAGCCGCATAGCTGGACCATCGTAATCGTTGCCGATGACTTCTTTCGTCTGCAAACTGCGTCATGGCGGCTGTGCGTGGGCAGACTTCGGTCTGGCCGGGTCCTACTAACCGGTATTTCCACCCTGCGTACAGCGGCCACCTATTTGTCGTGTGGAAATGGCAATGGATGGCTCCCATTAGTAAGTAGGAGTTTTCCCATGGATAAGTCAGTCCCCGATCCACCCCTCGATACCACCGCACCCGATGCCGAGACTTTGCGCACCGAGTCGCTAATCAAAGACCGCGAAGCCATAAAACGCGCTCTCGACTACTACCTCGCCCCTCCATCCCAATACACCGAAAAACCCCGCCGCCCCAGCACGATGTACATGATCGCCCCGAACATGGACACCGAAAGTCTGCTGGCACAAGCCTGTGAGTCACTGGCCTCTGCCAGCGTCATGACCAGTGATTTCGCCACGAACCTGATCGGCCCGCAGCGTAATACGGCAATGGCGATTCAGCAGATCATCATGCTGGCGGAGTTGGCGGTGAATCGGGCGTTGGATAACGTTGATCCGGCATAAAACGCGAGAGCCGTGGATCAGTCGCCACAACACCTGACTGGCTCACCACGAGCAACAAAAAACGGCGATCACTGGGTGATCGCCGTTTATATGTACGAGCTATTAAATCAAGGCATCAACACTTCAATCGACCCATCCGCCGTCATGCTGACCTGGCTGGTGCCGGCTTCCACATCCGGGGTCACCGGCGCCGAATCCATTGCGGCAGCTTTCATCATCATCGGCCCGCGCATGTAGGG
>NZ_JBFUBK010000206.1:0-2418 GCF_056405815.1 Pseudomonas sp. P1_F1_2
CGGTATCCCTCCGGGGACACTGCCCTCCGGTCGGCTTCGCTTCGACCTACATGCAGCGTGTTCGACTGCGTCGAACGGCGCTGCGCGCCACTCCCCGGATGAACACCTCCACTCAGCCTCCCGAAGGGGCGGGTGGATCAAGATCAAGAGCTGTAGGCGAGCTAACGCTCGGCCTGATGAGTGGTGAGAAGCGGCCGGTGTACTCATTCCCTGTAGGAGCTTGGCTTGCCAGCGATGGCGGCCTGACAGCCAACCAGTCTCTTCCAGATGTCCCCATTCCCTGTAGGAGCTTGGCTTGCCAGCGATGGCGGCCTGACAGCCAACCAGTCTCTAACAGACGGCCCCGGTCCAATTGTAGGAGCGAGCCTGCTCGCGATGGCGGCCTGACAGCCAACCAATCTCTTCCAGATGTACCCATTCCCTGTAGGAGCTTGGCTTGCCAGCGATGGCGGACTCACATTCAACATTGAAGTCGACTGACACACCGTCATCGCGAGCAGGCTCACTCCTACAGGGAGGATTGGTTTCTGCCCGGAGATTAGCGGTGTGGCGTGGGTTTGGGGATTTCGAGGTTATCCATCATCCGGTTCGCTGCCAGTTCCGCCAGCATGACGATCTGCTGAATCGCCATCGCCGTGTTCCGATGCGGGCCTTCCAGATAGGCGGCAAAATCGCCGGCCATCACACTGGCCTGGGCCAACGATTCACAAGTGTGGGCCAGCAAGTCCTCGTCTTTGATATTGGGCGCAAGCACGAACATCGTGCTGGGCTTGCGAGTCGCGGGTGATTTGAGGGCAGCGGGGTTGAGGTAGTGATTCAGCGCGCGTTCGGCGGCTTCGTTGAGTTTTTTCGAATCGATGGATTCGTAGGGGGAAACGTCGTCGGTTTCCGGAGGATTCGGTGATTCTTTAATCATTGGCAAAGATCCTTGAAGTCGAGGAGCCGCCACTTTCCGTTTTCCAGACGATTGGGTGGCAGCTGTACGCGGACTGGAAAAACCGAGAAGGATCAAACCCGGCAGACCCGAAGGTCTCCCACGCACAGCCGCCATAACTTAAATCGCGGAGCTGAAAAAGCGCCGCATTATGTCATGTGCTGTGACCCTATCTTCGGGTTTTCCAGGCCCGATCGCTGAAAAGCCAGCGACGCCCAAAGCCTACCCATTTCCCGTCTGACCCAACAACCGACAGAACCCGTCGGAAACCTTCCCCAAATTCTCCGCGTCTGTAGGACCGTGAAATCAGTTCGCCACCCGGGCGCCAGCCAGGCTCCCGCTCAATTCATATGCCGCCAGTTCCGCCTGATGCGCCGCCAGAATCTCCGGCAACGACCCGCGCAAGTACTCGACCCACGTCTTGATCTTCGCATCCAGATACTGGCGCGACGGGTAGATCGCGTACAGGTTCAGCTCCTGCGACCGGTACTTGGGCATCACTCGCACCAGCGAGCCATTGCGCAGCCCTTCAATCGCCGCGTACACCGGCAACACGCCAACGCCCATGCCGCTGGTGATTGCGGTCTTCATCGCATCTGCCGAGTTCACCAAAAACGGTGAGCTGTTGATGGTCACCATTTCCTGGCCATCCGGGCCGTCGAAGGCCCATTTCTCCAGCGGGATCACCGGGCTTACCAGGCGCAGGCACATGTGGTTGAGCAAGTCGCTGGGCTTTTGCGCGCAGCCGTTGGCTTTCACATAGGCCGGCGAGGCGCAGACGATGCTGTAGGTGATGCCCAGGCGCTGGGACACGAAACCCGAGTCCGGCAGTTCGCTGGCCAGCACGATGGACACGTCGTAGCCCTCGTCGAGCAGGTCCGGCACGCGGTTGGCCATGGTCAGGTCGAAGGTGACGTCCGGGTGGGTCTTGCGATAGCGGGCGATGGCGTCGATCACGAAGTGCTGACCGATGCCGGTCATGGTGTGCACCTTGAGCTGCCCGGCCGGCCGCGCATGGGCGTCGCTGGCCTCGGCTTCGGCTTCTTCGACGTAGGCCAGGATCTGCTCGCAGCGCAACAAGTAGCGCTTGCCGGCTTCGGTCAGGGCGATGCGGCGGGTGGTGCGGTTGAGCAGGCGGGTTTGCAGGTGGGCTTCCAGGTTGGAGACCGCGCGCGAGACGTTGGCCGTGGTGGTGTCCAGTTGCACGGCGGCGGCGGTGAAGCTGCCGGCCTCGGCCACGTAACTGAAGGCGCGCATGTTTTGCAAAGTGTCCATGGGGTGCTCTCGGGTTCGATGGCAAATTGTGACACGAAGTTTCAGGGGCTGAGACCCCGACAAAGGGATTATCGCGTTAACGGTAACAAAGATTCACAAGAATCCCAGCTTATCGCCAACCAGACCCACCCCTAGAATTGCGCCACTGTAGGAGCCGGGCTTGCCCGCGATGGCATCACCGCGGTCATCCAGACCCACCGCGGTGATGC
>NZ_JBFUBK010000207.1:0-2411 GCF_056405815.1 Pseudomonas sp. P1_F1_2
AGTGAAACGAGGCTGCGAATTTTTGATCGCAGCCTCGTTTCACTCGACAGCTCCTACACATCTCCTACACGACGCTTATAGGTGAAGACCACGCTCGGCCTTGCCATCACTGAACTGCAACGCCGCCAACCGCGCATACAGCGCATTGCTCGCAATCAACTCCTGATGCGTGCCCACCGCCACCAACCTACCCTGATCCATCACGGCAATCCGGTCGGCGTTTTTCACGGTGGCCAAACGGTGGGCGATCACCAGGGTGGTGCGGTTTTTCATCAAGCTCGGCAGGGCCTGTTGGATCAGGTGTTCACTTTGCGCATCGAGTGCGCTGGTGGCTTCGTCGAGCAGCAGGATGGGTGCGTCCACCAGCAACGCCCGAGCGATGGCCAGGCGTTGGCGCTGACCACCCGACAAACCCAGCCCTGCGTCGCCGAGATGGGTCTGGTAGCCATTGGGCATGTGCTCGATAAATTCATGGGCGTAGGCAATTTTTGCGGCCTCCTGAACTTGCGCCGGGGTCGCCGCTGGATTGCCGTAGCGAATGTTCTCCTCGATGCTGCCAAAAAACAGTGCCGGGTTTTGCGAAACCAGGGCGAAGCAACGGCGCAGGTCGAGTGGGTCGAGCTGGGTCAATGGCACGCCATCGAGCAGGATTCGCCCTGCAGCCGGATCGTAAAAACGCAGCAGCAGGTCATACACGGTGGATTTACCGGCACCGGAGGGGCCAACCAGGGCCAGGGTTTCGCCCGCGTTGATGGTCAGGCTCAAGCCATCGACCGCGTAGCTTTGCGGACGCGACGGGTAGGAAAAACGCACATCTTGTAGAACCAGATCGCCCTTCACCCGCTCCGGCAAGGTCACCAGGCCAGAGCTCGGCGCCTGGATGATGTTTTCCGAGCGCAGCAACTCAGCAATCCGCTCGGCCGCGCCCGCTGCACGCTGCAACTCGCCGATCACTTCGCTCAAGGTGCCGAACGCACTGCCCACGATCAGACTGTAGAAAACAAATGCCGCCAGTTCACCGGACGAGATCCGACCGGCAATCACATCCATGCCGCCGACCCACAACATGACGCCCACCGCGCCCAGCACCAGCACGATCACCAGCGTAATCAGCCAGGCTCGCTGAAAAATACGTTTACGAGCCGTGTTGAACGCCTCTTCCACCGTCACGGCGAAACGCTGCTCGTCCTGGACCTGATGGTTGTAGGCCTGCACCGTCTTGATCTGGCCGAGGGTTTCAGCGACGTAGCTACCGATGTCAGCGATACGGTCCTGGCTCAGGCGCGACAGACTGCGCACCCGGCGGCCGAAAATCAGAATCGGGGCGATGACCAGCGGTAATGCGACGACCACGATGCTGGTGAGTTTGGGGTTGGTGATGAACAGCAGCACAATCCCGCCGATGATCATCAGCGTGTTGCGCAGGAACAGCGACAACGAAGAGCCGATCACCGATTGCAGCAACGTTGTATCGGCGGTCAGCCGCGACTGGATCTCGGAACTGCGATTGTTTTCATAGAACCCCGGATGCAAGTAAATCAGATGATTGAATACTTGCCGGCGGATGTCAGCGACCACGCGCTCGCCGATCCATGACACCAGGTAAAAACGCGCAAAGGTGCCGACCGCCAGCCCGACCACCAACACCATGAACAAGCCGATGGACTGATTGAGCAAGTGCGGTGATCGGGTCATGAACCCCTGATCCACCACCATGCGAATGCCCTGCCCCATCGACAAGGTAATGCCGGCGGTGACAATCAATGCGAGCAGCGCGCCAAGGGCCTGCCAGCGGTAAGGCACAAGAAAGCGACTGGTCAGGCGGATCGCACGGCGGTAACGGGCAGAGAGCATCGGAGTATCCAGTATGCAATGGTTGTAGCCAGCCTACACCGCCAGCGGTTGAACCCTGTAAATCACAATGAGTCAGGTTAAATATGACCGCGACGACTAGTCTCTAGACGCTATTGGTCTAAAGTCCGGGTAGCAACGTTTTTAAATTTCTGGTGGACTGATGTTTCCGTCGGGAAAGATCGCAGGGAGTTGTCATAGCCCGGTCACCTGAGGGTTTTAGAGTAAGCACACAACCTGATGAGGAGACAGGCCATGTCCTTGCAACACAGCAGCGATGACAAGATTCAAGTGATCCGCACGCAGCCAGACCAGTCTCTGGGTTGCTCGATTATCGATGAACAGGGCCGCGAAGTACCGATCACTGAAGACATGATCCAGCAAGCGTGCAGCGAACTGGAAAAGCGATTGGTCAAGCCTGCCAAACAAAAGTGATATAGCCACCGTCTTCTTGACCCGGCCCTGAAGGGCCGGGTTTTTTATGGGTGATTTTTGAGGGTGCTGCGCACCCTATCGCGGGCAAGCCACGCTCCCACAGGTTGGGTGGATGACTCAAGATC
>NZ_JBFUBK010000208.1:0-2396 GCF_056405815.1 Pseudomonas sp. P1_F1_2
GGTTCAGACAGCGAGCACCTTCAAAAATAGCAGCAAAAATCAGAGACCTCACCTCATTGCATCTACAAGCTCAGGTTCCCCAGTGTAGTCCTCGCAGGGGCGTGTTCGAATTGGCTGTGTCCCGTAGGCAGCAAGGATGGAATCGTGTTCCGATTCTAGTTGTKAGCTACTTTTCGCGACGGTCAGCTTCTGGCCGATTTGTGCCTGTCGTGACCGGCAGTAGTCGACCCGAAGCAGCCGATCGATTGAGCCAGAAAACATTCGATACCTGCACTCGCGGAGGTTGATTCGCAACTGGACACCATCTGCTGCGTGATGGAGTCAACGGGACATAACTTCCTTAACTCGTTGGATGAAATCTTGGACGATTCAGTGTGGCCACAATTATTTTGGAAAACGAACCGGTCGACGACAGCAGGGCTCCTCGGTCTGGGCACCTTGGAGCCTTTTATTACAGATGCCATGCTCGTTTGCAAAGCGTATCGACGGCGGTACTGACCAAGGTTTTTTCTCCTCGTGTGAATTTCGCGGGGCGTATTGGCCCCATGCCATAGCTCTCCAAGTTGGCGTATCCAGCCGTTCCGGTGCCTACCTTGCAATCTTGTTTGAAGACGCCCAAGCGGAAAATTCGCAGGCTTCTATCGTGTTCGCCTTTTGTTTGGAACATCGACATGGTAAAGGCTTTCGACTCGTCGCCGCCCGCACCGTGATTAACTTCTAACGGGCTTGTGCTAATCGACAGTTCGACTGGTTGCGGCCAACCCTCGTCGATATCACCGATTTTTTCGTACAGGCTCGCTTGATAGTCGTCATACTTTTTTATAGCTGCGGCCTTTTGTTCCGGGGATTGAAAAGCGGGGGATTGAACAGCGCAGCCCTGCAGAGCAATCAGTGCGGCCGCCAGGATAAATACAAATTTCATGGTGTAAGCCCTTGTATCAGTTTGATGTGTTGAATTCTTTTGCCAGCCACTCCCAGGCCCATATGCCGACGAAAATAACGCCGAACAGTAATGCAAAGCCCATAGCAGCGTCAGTCACATATTTCAGCATGTCGAATACGATCACGCGCAATACGTAGATCAGGTGGAAAAGCAGGCCCGAAGCCCCCGACCAGACCACCAGGCCTAGACAGGCCAACAGGAAGGCGACTTTTAAAAACAGGCGAAAGATCATTGCACCGGCTCCTCGTAGTAATAGCGTGAAGTGTAATAAACAACGAAGCAACGGGGACTGATTTGGTATTTAGTTTATTCTGATAAAATTTAGGAGTCTCTCAGTCATTATCAAGGCTGTAATGCCGATAAGGCCGCATACAGTTAGTATCAAAGCGCTCTGGAGTCGCTTGGACAAAGTTTTTACGGAGTTAGCAAGAAATTGGTCGTGAATTTTATATCGGAAATTGGGGTCGAGTTTTTCGATACGAATAACCATGGTTACCAAAAGCTCTATTGATAAGCATGCAAAAAATGTAATAAAGAGAGATACTATGCAGCTGCCAACTAACAGAGTGACGCTCAAGGGGTGCGAGTTGTAAGTAGCGTAGAGGATTGGGGGGAGTAGGCCCATTAAATATACAGTTCTTAATATTTTGAGCTCTGGACTGTCGTCGCGCCATACTATATCCAGGAAGCCGTTGCCCGCTTCTTTGTAAAATTCCTTGGCTAGTTCTGTATCAAAAAATTTACCTTCCGAGTCAAGGAATAAGCGATAAAAAATTTTTTCCGGAAGACTTAGGGTAACTTTGAAAAGCTTACGAAATTTGCTCATGGTTAATCCGGGAACGCGCAATTAAAACTGGCTAGATATTACTGAAGTCGGTTTCTTTTCATGGGACGTGCTCGCGCTGTCAAACGATTTTAATAATATTTAGCCGATGCTTTGTTAAATTTCAGATGATTGGCAGGGAGTAAGCTAAAAAAGCATACGAATATTGATCCCAGTCAATTTTTTTACGCTTCGCTGAGCTTCAGCAGGGTCTGTGGCCAACGCGGTTTCTAGTGAATTCAACATCAGGAGTATTTTTGTGAGCGTCAGCGTGGCACTGCGAAAGGTATGCGGCGACATGGCCGCTGTGGCTGCATCCTTATCCCCGACTAGGCCGGGCATTGTGACAGTCGGGTGACCGCTGAAGGGGTTTATACACCATGGACGGAAAGCCCAATCTGCTCAATCAGTTCCCGCAGTAGACCAAGCATAGCTACTCATTTGCTATCGCTCCGCCCACCGGCTGCTTCTGGCCGATTCTGTTGAAAAAGTCGGTCATCCAAAACGGCCTGGTCATTGACTGGTGAAAACGCCTTTTTTGCACGCTGCTGCTTGAAATCTACTTCTGGAAACCTTTGCCGGTAGCAAAGATTTCAATCTCGAGCGCGTACTTTTCAGCTGCGAAAACCA
>NZ_JBFUBK010000209.1:0-2328 GCF_056405815.1 Pseudomonas sp. P1_F1_2
GGTTTAAGGCATCAGGCTGCGCAGAACAAGATTGGAGATAAGCGAGGGGGCTTCTTCAACAAAATCGAGGTTGTACTGCAATAGCAGAGGATTGATGAAGGGCCGCAGAGCGAGATGAATCGCCTCTACCGTCTCGTCCAGCGGAGTCTTGCGTTCAAACTCACCGAGCTCTCGCCCCTCACGCACGATTTGCAACACGAAGCTCTTGATCTGAGCGTCATAGACTTGTGAGCAGGGCCATCGCTCCGACGCGGCGAACGCTGCGATGTCGTAGAGTTTACGGTCGTTAAAGAACAGGCTCACCCCTGTAGCGATTAAGGTTTTGACCAGGCGCCGAAAACGTTCAGTCGGCGAGATGCCGTCTACATTGATGGCTTGCTCCACTGCCGCAACGATTTCAGTCAGGCAATTTGTACAGATTGCTTCACCAATCGCCTGCTTGGATTCAAAGAATTTGTAGATGTAAGCCTTGGAAAAGCCGATGGCCTTGGCTAGGTCAGAAACCGTTGTTTTGCCATAACCGTATTGACTGAAATGTTCGTTGGCCGCCGCGACAATCTGGTCTCGAATGTCGTGATCGGCTGGGCCACGGGCGCTGGGCGAAGAAACTGAAGGCTGATTCATGCGAGCAGCTTACTCATCCCAAAGGTGGTTGACAACTTGTGACCAATTTGTAATATCGTCACAAACCGACCCTTTCGCAGGTATCGCATGCACCCTCCTCCTCGTTTCGCCGTTTTGCTGTGTTTGGGTATGGTTGCAGGTTGCGCAGTGGGCCCTGACTACTCAAAACCCCGTGTGGAATTGCCCGAGCATTTCTCCGCGCAAACGTCCAAGGCACGACAACTGGGCGCCGCAAATGACGATCTCGCCGCTTGGTGGAACGCATTTAATGACCCAATACTCAGTCAGCTGATAAATCGAGCACTTGAACAGAACCTCGATTTAGCCCAGGCAAACGCAAGGATCGAGCAGGCTCGCGCCGGTTTGGGCGCAGCTAACGCAGCCCTCCTGCCGTCGGCTACCGTCAATGGTCAAGCGGCCCGAGCCCGTCAGTCATTGGAGACGCCGTTGGGCCAAGCGCTGAATTCAGACCCTTCCTATAATCGCTACGGCAGTGCCTATGAGGCGAACTTGAATGCCGGCTGGGAGCTGGATGTGTTTGGCGGGCTGCGCCGAGGTAAAGAAGCCGCCTTCGCCGATTATCAGGCCTCGCAAGCCGGAGCGATTGCCACACGCCTGGCAGTGGTCGCGCAGACAGCCGATCTTTACATCAGCATCCGCGGCCTTCAAGCACGCCTGGAAATTGCCCGGCAGCAAGTAGACACACGACAACAACTGCTCACCACCATCGAACATCTCTACGCAAAAGGCCTGGCGGCTGAACTGCAGTTGAACCAGACCCAAGGCGCGCTGAACCAAGCGCAGGCCACCGTGCCGGTACTGCAAGCAGGCATTGACACGGCAATGAATGCGCTGGATGTCATGTTGGGCAAGGCGCCCGGCACTTACAGCGCGCAGTTGACTAAGCTGGCGCCCATCCCTGAGGCGCCAGGCCTCTCGGACATGGGCGCTCCAGCCGACCTGCTGCGTCGGCGTCCAGACTTGATCGTCGCGGAGCGCCGTCTTGCGGCATCCAGCGCGCGCATCGGCGAAGCCATGTCCGAGTACTACCCCAAACTGTCTGTGGCTGCGCTGCTCGGCAGTGCTACATCGGTATCCAGTGCAAACCTGTTCAGCAACGGCGCCAGTCAGGCTTCGGCGGCACTGGGATTACGCTGGCGGCTGTTCGATTTTGGCCGCATCAACGCCCAGATTGATTTGGCAAAGGGCCAGGAAGCCGAAGCCTTGGCCGCTTACCGCCAGTCCGTTCTGCGGGCCTGCGAAGATGTGGAAAGCGCTGTTTCGGCACGGATCAACCGCGAGCAACAATCGACCCAGCTCGCCCAGGGCGAGTCGGCGTATGCGAAAGCCAGAGCGACATCGTTTGCCGCCTATGAAAAAGGCGTGGTCAGCTTGATCGAAGTGCTGGATGCCGATGAACATCTCCTAGCGGCATCTGATGGCAGAGCCCAGGCACAAACTGAATCGGCTCGCGCTGCAGTGGGCACGTTCAAAGCATTGGGCGGCGGTTGGCAGCGAGATGACTCAGATGCTCGCGTTGTCTCAAAAAGAGCGGAAACACGAATGTTTTTTCCTGATCCAGGGATATCGAAAGAACTCCAATAAAATACGGGCTGGATTAGGATAATCGTAGGGATATATATACTAAAAAACAGAATAATTTCATTGTAGAACAAATGCTTATTTTTCTGTTCGAGTCCAGGT
>NZ_JBFUBK010000210.1:0-2042 GCF_056405815.1 Pseudomonas sp. P1_F1_2
TAGTTGTTCAACCCACCCGCAAGCTTGATCGGATCCGGCGTCAGAKTCAGATACCGCCCGGTCCCCGGATTGTAGTAGCGATGCCGGTTGTAGTGTAAGCCCGTCTCCGCATCGAAGTACTGCCCCTGAAACCGCAGCGGGTTGTCAATTTCGGCAACATCGAGTGCAGCGAGATTGCCATAAGCGCGGTACTTGGCAGACCACATGATCTCACCGCTGTAGTCAGTGAGCTCCTGCGGCGTACCCAGATGATCGAGCTGATAGTAAAACGGCGTCGCCCTCAGTGGACCTTCGCCATCCAGCATCACCAGCGGACGGAAACTACCTGGTTCATAAACGTAAGTGCGATAGCGGTTGTCAGCGCTTTCGGCGATCAGGCGTTCGCCTTGCCACAGGAATTCAGTGGTGCTGCCATCGACAGTTTTTTCGATGCGCCGGCCGAAGGCGTCGTATTTATAGGACGCGACACTACCCCCCGGCAGACTGGCACCAATCAAACGGTGCTGGCAGTCGTAACGGTATTCGGTGACGAGTTTCTGCCCGGTGCCGCGACGTTCGCGGGTCAGGTTGCCGTAGGCGTCGTAGTCGTAGTGGCGGTCGCCCTGCATCAGCAGGCGGTTACCTTTGACGTTGGCCAGGTTTGCGCTGGCTTGGTCGCCTTGGCCCAGCAAGTTCCCGGCGGGATCGTGGGCGAAGCTTTCCGGGGTGCTGCCTCGGACGTTGATCAGGCGATCGAGCGGGTCGTAGTGGTAGCTGCGATTGCCTTTGCGGCTGTCGTCGATGCCGGCGAGGTTGCCGTTGGCGTCGTAGGCGTAAGTGAAAAGGGGACGGATTTATTTTCTTTCGCTGAAAATAAATCCGTCCCCTTTATTGTTGCTTTATTGTTTTGCTGGCCTGTTTTTGGTGAGTTAAAGTGGATAGTCACAACGCCATGGAGCTGTGAACAACTCTGGGTTGACTTGGTTGTTTTTCAAAAAGCTATTTATTTCTTCTTCTGAATTCAACTCTTCAAAATTTTCTATATTTATGTCGCGGTCATCTATGCCGTCGCTAGTTTCGAGTGTCTCAATAGGTACTGAAAATATTATGATCGCGTACCGAGAGTTTTTTGAATTGTTTATAAAGTCATAGTATCGAAAAGGATCGTTCGTTAGAAATTTATATTTGTAAATTGCATATATCGCGGCCCATTTACGCGACAGTGGGTCTTCAGAGTTCAATTCTTGCGCAATTGAGTCGTAGCTTTTGCCGTCGAGACCGTACCAAACACTTCGTGGGATTGTTTTCTGCTCGTTCATTTTTGCCCCTCAAATTGATTTGGCCAGTAGATACGGATTACTTTGCCGTCTTTTGGATGTAGTTGCAAATGTGGCAAGGCGGCATGGGGGTCAGTAGGGCTGTGATTCGCCATGTATACTTTTCTGGTTTCGATGTTGGAAACGGGTGTGTCGTCCCAGTGGTAGTATGACTCTTTCCCTTCGGGAGTTACAAAGTAGTCTTTGGCGGTCACGGAGTTAAATTCTTCGGCGTTTCTATAGCCTTCACCTACGTATTTCCCTCTAAATAGCTCCTCAGCCTCTCCTCTGCTGTTAACCGTTACATCTTTCGCCCCGCGATCAAGCTGATCGGAGGCTCTTTTAACTGAAGGGCTTGACCAAGTATCCTCCGGGGTTGGCGGCTCCTTAGTCTCAACTTTAGCTTTGTCGGCGGGATTTTTCGAATCAGGATTGCTCCCGGCCCCTGGACATCCATTCAACCCCAACGGATCCACCCACCCCGTAGGGTTAGGCACGTACTGGTAGTTGTTCAACCCACCCGCAAGCTTGATCGGATCCGGCGTCAGATACCGCCCGGTCCCCGGATTGTAGTAGCGATGCCGGTTGTAGTGTAAGCCCGTCTCCGCATCGAAGTACTGCCCCTGAAACCGCAGCGGGTTGTCAATTTCGGCAACATCGAGTGCAGCGAGATTGCCATAAGCGCGGTACTTGGCAGACCACATGATCTCACCGCTGTAGTCAGTGAGCTCCTGCGGCGTACCCAGA
>NZ_JBFUBK010000211.1:0-1863 GCF_056405815.1 Pseudomonas sp. P1_F1_2
GCTTGATAGCGATCAAACTGCTCTGCGTCCAGATCGTCGCCCTCCAGCAACTCAAAAGCACTACGGCTTAACGCTTGGGCTTCTTCGAACATCTGATGATTGCGTTCCAGAGCGAACGCACGGCAGGCTTTGATTTGATCGGAGGAAGAACACTGGATCATGACCGGCACCTTGTTTTTATGTGGGGGCCCTTATAAGAAACGTCTTCGCCGCAGGGGGACCAGACCTGCCAGGCCCGCCAGATAATGTCAGGCGGGTGGGGCTGATGTTGTGACCACCGGACCCCATAGGGTTTCAAAAAATTTTGCGCAAAAAAATCGATAATCCACGGCATAAAGGCTTGAGTGAACAATCAATTTATTTGTTTTTTCCGGTGTTCATAGCGCTCCAGCATGGGTTGCGTGCTGAGTCCGTGCGCCAGGATACTCAGGGCTACCAAGGACAGCGTCATGTCGGTGCATACCGTCGCGGTTGATTGCCCTAACCCATGGTTCAAGGCGTAGAACAGGTAGTACAGGCTGCCGATTCCGCGTATGCCGAACCAGCCGATCAACAGCCTTTGTCGCCAGTCGAGTAGCGGCMCCCATGGTATGACGGCAACACACAGCGGCCGGATCAGGCAAAACAAAACCGCCCCGATCGGCAGTGCGCGCCAGTCCCAGTGTGCAATCAGCACGACACCGAGCAGGGTCACCAGAAACACTTCCATGGCCCGTTCCACCAGGCTGCCGAAGGCGAGCATGTCACCCATCATGATGCCCGCCGCAACCTGCGTGTCTTCGAGGTGCTCGGTATCGCCATGCACGGCATGCTGCGGCTCGACGTTCTGATGACCGACCACAGGCTGGACCAGATGCTCGGCGGGCACTTCATCATGACGGGTGGTGCTGACCTCTTCCTGACGAAGGCCAAGGCCAGCGGCAAACACTGACAAAAACCCATAGGCATGGATCGACTCGGCCCCGACATACGCCAGGGCGATCAGGGCCAGGGCCAGGTAGTCATTGGGGGACAGCGTGCTGTCATCGTTGCGGATTCGCAGCAACAACGTCAGGCGTCCGATGCCGCGCCCCATCCAGTATCCGCTGAGCACGCCGGCCGGCACCGCCCACAACACGCTGCGCAATAACCAGTCCCCCAGCCAGCCGGGTTGACTGTCATGTTGCAACAAGAGCAGGCCAAGAATGACGAAGGGGAAGGCAATCCCGTCGTTGAGCCCGGCTTCGCCTGACAGACCGAAACGTACGGGGTCGTCATCCCGGGCATCGTTGACTTGCACGAGGCTGGCCAGCACCGGGTCGGTCGGTGCGAGAATCGAACCGATCAATACCGACGCGCCCCAGGACAATGCAAACCCGTAATGCAACAGCAGGCACACGCCGGCAATGGTCAACACCATGACCGGCGCCGCCAGCCCCACCGCAATCCGCCAGTTTTTATCCTTGAACGGCAAGCGTAATTTCAGCCCGCAGACAAACAACGAGAACAGCACCGCGACTTCCGTCAGGTGCTCCATCCAGTTGGCTGCGTCATCGGTGTTCAGCTTCAACAAACCCAAGGCGCCTGGTCCAATGACAGCGCCCAGCACCAGGCACACCGCCGACGTGGTCACTGGCATCCATCGCAGGTACGAGGAGGTCAGTGCCAACGTCAACAGCACGACGCCCAACACCGCGACCCACAGGATGAAACTCATGGTTTGCTACTCGCCAGGCAGGTGTCGCGATGGTTCGTGCATGACTCTTCAGCGGCCCGTGATGTGGGCTTACAAGTATTGAGGGGGAAATTTGGCAGGGGTTCATTTTTTCTGGCGAAACCACACCCTGTAGCAGCTGGCGCAGCCTGCGTCCGGCTGCGCAGCAG
>NZ_JBFUBK010000212.1:0-2423 GCF_056405815.1 Pseudomonas sp. P1_F1_2
TAACGGATACGCAAAAACCCCAAACCCTGACCTGAAGCAGTCTCCCTGTAACAATTAGCAACGACTATCACTGACACACCTCCCTCCTCAGGATTGTCAGTCATGGCTACTCCTTCCTACCCCACCGATGCCCAGGCTTCCGCCAGCAGCGGTAAACCCCAACTCGACAAAAAGCCCAGTGCGTTCACGCTGGTGATTTTTTTCGGCGTGTTGGCCATCGGGCTGCTGTTTACTGCCTACAGCCTGATGCGCGACATGAACGAACTCGGCACCGTGGTGACCACCTGGACCCCGTTTCTGCTGTTGGGTGTGGCGCTACTGATTGCCCTCGGCTTTGAATTCGTCAACGGTTTCCACGACACCGCCAACGCGGTGGCGACGGTGATTTACACCAACTCGATGCCGCCCAACTTCGCAGTGGCGTGGTCCGGGTTCTTCAACTTCCTCGGTGTGCTGCTGTCCAGCGGCGCGGTGGCGTTCGGCATCATTGCCTTGCTGCCGGTGGAGTTGATTCTGCAAGTCGGCTCTTCCGCCGGTTTCGCCATGATCTTCGCCCTGTTGATCGCCGCCATCCTGTGGAACCTCGGCACGTGGTGGCTGGGTTTACCGGCTTCGTCCTCGCACACGCTGATCGGTTCGATCATCGGCGTGGGCGTGGCCAATGCCCTGATGCACGGCCGTGACGGCACCAGCGGCGTGGACTGGGCCCAGGCGACCAAGATCGGTTACGCGTTGCTGCTTTCACCACTGGTCGGTTTTGGTTTCGCCGCGTTGCTGTTGCTGGCCCTGCGCGCGTTCGTCAAGAATCGCTCGCTGTACAAGGCCCCCAAAGGCAACACCCCGCCACCGTGGTGGATTCGCGGCATGTTGATCGTGACCTGCACCGGCGTCTCGTTTGCCCACGGCTCCAACGATGGCCAGAAAGGCATGGGCCTGATCATGTTGATTCTGGTCGGCACCTTGCCAATGGCCTACGCGCTGAACCGCGCCATGCCGGCCGACCAGGCGTTGCAGTTCGCGGCGGTGGCCGAGGTGACGCAGCAAGCGCTGGCCAAGGCCGCGCCGCAACCGGCCCCGGCCGATCCGCGCCTGGTGCTGTCCGACTACGTGCGCAGCAAGGAAGCCACGCCGCAACTGGTGCCGGCGCTCGCCGCCCTCACCGGCCGCATCGGCGCCGAGGTCAAGGGGTATGGCGCGCTGTCCAAAGTGCCGGCCGAGGCTGTGGGCAACGTGCGGAACGACATGTACCTGACCAGCGAAACCATTCGCCTGATGGACAAGAACAAGGTCGGCAACTTCGACGCCGACACCAGCAGCAAGCTGCAGCTGTTCAAGCAGCAGATCGACAACTCCACGCGGTTTATTCCGCTATGGGTCAAGATCGCCGTGGCGATTGCACTCGGGCTGGGCACCATGGTCGGCTGGAAACGCATTGTGGTGACGGTCGGCGAGAAGATCGGCAAAACCCACCTGACTTACGCTCAGGGCGCCTCGGCGGAAACCGTGGCTATGTTGACGATTGGCGCGGCGGATATGTTCGGTCTGCCGGTGTCGACCACCCATGTGTTGTCTTCTGGCGTCGCCGGGACCATGGTCGCCAACGGCGGTGGCTTGCAGATGAAGACCATCCGCAACCTGCTGATGGCCTGGGTACTGACCTTGCCGGCAGCGATCCTGTTGTCGGGCAGCCTGTACTGGTTGTTCACCCAACTGTTCTGATCGACAAACCCCTGTAGCAGCTGGCGCAGCCTGCGTCCGGCTGCGCTTATGGTTTTACGACTGCTGCGCAATCGGACGCAGGCTGCGCCAGCTGCAACAGGGGATTTTTTTGTCTGGCCGAAAAGCATTTCGTCGCAAATTCAGGCGATTACGCTTTTATTGATCCACCTCCCGCCGGTTTGCACTTCAGTTTGCTAACGTGTGGCCGACTCATAAGAGACTCGATGTATTCAGGAGTGGAATCGTGAATCTGTATATCAATCAGCTTCAGCAAAAAGCTGACTTCAAAGAAGCCATCTACGCTGGCGACATCTTCCTGAACACTCAGCTGCGCGCTGCCAAAGAGCTGTGTGCGTTTGCCCAGGAAAGCATCACCGCCGCGTTCGACGGCGAGACCAACCACCAGGCCCTGCACACGCTGATGCCGGTGGAAGAATTCGTAGTGCTGGTGACTCGCCTCAAGGGCCAGTTCACCAACAGCCAGCGCGCCAAGGATTTGATCTTGTCGTTCATCGACGAGATCGGCGTCGACCCGCGCGAGTACATTTTCGACGTGCCGCGCATTCGCGTGGTCCCGAACTATGACTACCTGCACGCCGGCGTCAGCTACGCCTACAAGCCGCATCGCGACACGTGGTACGGCAGCGTCGATTGCCAGATCAACACCTGGATGCCGGTGCACACCATTCGCCCCGACCAGACCA
>NZ_JBFUBK010000213.1:0-1575 GCF_056405815.1 Pseudomonas sp. P1_F1_2
AGCAGGCTCGCTCCTACAGGGATCGCGGTGATCCTTGTAGGAGTGAGCCTGCTCGCGATAGCGGTTTATCAGGCGACACACAACGACCAGGTGAGCTCACCATGCACACAGCAATCATCATCACCTTCGGCCTGGCCCTCCTCGCCCTGATGCTGTTCATCGGCGAAAAAATCGGCTTCAGCCGCCAGACACTGATCTACAGCTTTGTGATCCTGTGGCTGGCGCTGACGGTGATCAACGGTGCCGTTGGCGTGGTCACGGCCGGCCAGCCCTTGAGTTCAGAGCTGGTGATCGGCACGGTGGTGTTCAGTGTGCCGGTGGCGGCGTTGGTGCTGTTCATGGTGATGAGCGCCGAGGCCTGATAAAGCCCCGGCGCCTGTCCGTCTGGATCAACGCACCAAGTGCAGGAATTGCAGGTGCCGTTCGTACTGATCGAGGATGTCGTTGATGATCTGGTCCTTGGTGTAACCCACCAGATCGTAGTCCTGGCTGCCTTCGCTCAAATGCACTTCGGCCCGGTAATAACGCCGGTTGTTGATTTGCTTGGACCCCATGCCGCCTCGGGCGAAAGACGGTGTGAAATAACCGCGCATCTGCACCTGATAGATAAACGGATGCTGTTCACCGTGACCGATTTCCAGGCTGACGCTGTCGTTGACCGGGTCCGGTTGCGTGATCACGTTCAAACCCTTTTCGACAAACACCGCCGACACTTCCTCGATCGCCGGCCGCACCGTCGTATCCAGAAAACGATACACCTCATCGCGCGACGGGAAGTGCACCGCCTGGCTCAAACGCTGTCGCCAGCCACCCTTGCCACGCCTTGACCCGGAAACCGGTGCCAGCGAATGCAGTTGCGCGATCTGTTTCTGGGACTCCAGATAAAACGCCTTGTGCAGACCCCACATCATCAATAGCAAGATCAACGAAAACGGCAGCGAGGTCAGCACCACTGCTGACTTCAGCGCATCGATGCTGCCGGAGAACAACAGCGCGCTGGTCACCAATGCCGTCATCGCGCCCCAGAACACCCGCAGCCATTTCGGCCCGTCTTCATCCGGGTTGCCGCCCTTGGCGGACAACGTCGACAGCACCACGGTGCCGGAGTCGGCCGAGGTGACGAAGAATACGAAGCTGATGAACACCGTGACGGCAATCACGGTTTTGCTCCACGGGTAGGTTTCCAGTAGCAAATAAAGCGTCATTGACGGGTTGTCGATGGCCGACATGCCGAGCGCGCTCATGCCGTGGTTGAGCACTTGATCGATGGCGCTGTTGCCGAAGATCGACATCCACGCCAGGGTGAAACCAAGCGGAATCAGCAGCACGCCGAAGACAAATTCACGGATGGTGCGGCCACGGGAAATCCGCGCGATGAACAGGCCCACGAACGGCGACCATGCAATCCACCAGGCCCAGTAGAACACCGTCCAGCCGCCGAGCCAGTCGCTCGGTTTGTCGTAGGCGTACAGGTCGAAACTCTTCATCGGCAAGGCGCCGAGGTAGTCGCCCAGGTTCTGGATCAGCGTGTTGAGCAAGTGCTGCGTGGGGCCGGCGAACAACACGAACAGCAGC
>NZ_JBFUBK010000214.1:0-1517 GCF_056405815.1 Pseudomonas sp. P1_F1_2
GTCGTAGATTAAAGTGAGCAGCCTGGTCGCCTTTATTCCCAGGCTCAAGGCGAAAAGGGGACGGATTTATTTTCTTTCGTAAAAATAAATCTGTCCCCTTTGTTTTTTGTTTTTTGTTTTTGTAATTTGTGGAAAATTCTACAACAGTTCCTAGCGTCTTGGGCTCGATGATGTGTAGTATCGCCACCTTCATTTATTTAGTTCTCTTTGTGTTTTTGTCCTACAGTAGTTGATAACTAAATCTTTCATCCCATCCAAATTTTTCATCCTGTTCTTTCGCTCTTTCAAGTATATTCACAATTTGTTCGTAAGGAATGCCCATGGCGTCCCTAGAGTCTTTTGAGTTTTTCCAAATTAGCTCCAGCGGTCGCTCCGCATTCGCGCTCAGCAAATCCCATAAGGCGTTTAGGTTGTTTCCATAGTATTCGGTGATTCCCAGCACTGATGTGAGTTTTTTGTGAAAATCTGCTTCTGATTTTATTGTGGTGCCGTCTAGTTCTATTATCATTTTTTCGTCCCTACTTCCATTTTCCAATGGCCTTTACCGTGTCGTAATGATCGCTGGTGATATAAAGCAGCCCGTCGTCGGAATAGAGCAGTCGAGTCCCTGGCTGATTGCTTCGAGACATCGTGTTGTTTATCCCAACATCTGCTTCGTACCAAGTGCGTCCTGGTGATGACGGTAATACATTAGTGTCATTGTGAAAGATATCACCGCCCAATTGACCTCCTGGAACACTGTTGTTCAATGCTTTCCCAGGTTTCCATCCACCTTGTGCTGCTTGCACTTTCGTCACGTAATTGTTGGGGAGTTGTCCGGTCGTTCTTAAGCTATCTACGGCGCCGTTGGCTGCTTCAGTCGTTTGTAGATCGCGTTTCAGGGCCGCATACTTAGCAGCGTTATGAGCCGAGTTGTCGGACGCTTCCGGACCCTTGCACTCCGTACTTGCCAGCCCCAACGGATCCACCCACCCCGTAGGGTTAGGCACGTACTGGTAGTTGTTCAACCCACCCGCAAGCTTGATCGGATCCGGCGTTAGATACCGCCCGGTCCCCGGATTGTAGTAGCGATGCCGGTTGTAGTGTAAGCCCGTCTCCGCATCGAAGTACTGCCCCTGAAACCGCAGCGGGTTGTCAATTTCGGCAACATCGAGTGCAGCGAGATTGCCATAAGCGCGGTACTTGGCAGACCACATGATCTCGCCGCTGTAGTCGGTGAGCTCCTGCGGCGTCCCCAGATGGTCGAGCTGATAGTAAAACGGCGTCGCCTTCAGCGGGCCTTCGCCATCAAGCATCACCAGTGGACGGAAGCTACCCGGTTCATAAACGTAAGTGCGATAGCGGTTGTCAGCGCTTTCGGCGATCAGGCGTTCGCCTTGCCACAGGAATTCAGTGGTGCTGCCATCGACAGTTTTTTCGATGCGCCGGCCGAAGGCGTCGTATTTATAGGACGCGACACTACCCCCCGGCAGACTGGCACCAATCAAACGGTGCTGGCAGTCGTAACGGTATTCGGT
>NZ_JBFUBK010000215.1:0-1400 GCF_056405815.1 Pseudomonas sp. P1_F1_2
TCGGTACCCACCTCGCGCGCCACCCGCGTCACTTCAGAGGCAAATGACCGCAGCTGATCCACCATGGTGTTGATGGTGTTCTTKAGCTCGAGGATCTCGCCCTTCACGTCCACCGTGATCTTCTTGGACAAGTCACCGGCTGCCACGGCCGTTGTCACCTCGGCAATGTTGCGCACCTGCGCCGTCAGGTTGGAGCCCATGGAGTTGACCGAATCGGTCAAATCTTTCCACGTACCGGCTACACCTTGCACATCGGCCTGCCCGCCTAGTTTGCCTTCGGTGCCTACTTCTCGTGCCACCCGCGTCACTTCGGACGCAAACGAGCGAAGCTGATCCACCATGGTGTTGATGGTGTTCTTCAGCTCCAGAATTTCGCCCTTCACGTCCACCGTGATCTTCTTCGAAAGGTCACCGGCGGCCACGGCCGTCGTCACCTCGGCAATGTTGCGCACCTGGCCGGTCAGGTTGGAGCCCATGGAGTTGACCGAATCGGTCAAGTCCTTCCAGGTACCGGCAACACCCTGCACGTCGGCCTGGCCGCCCAGTTTGCCTTCAGTACCCACCTCGCGCGCCACCCGGGTTACCTCAGAAGCAAATGACCGCAGCTGATCCACCATGGTGTTGATGGTGTTCTTGAGCTCGAGGATTTCGCCCTTCACGTCCACCGTGATCTTCTTCGAAAGGTCGCCCGCCGCCACAGCCTTGGTCACCTCGGCAATGTTGCGCACCTGGCCGGTCAGGTTGGAGCCCATGGAGTTGACCGAGTCAGTCAAGTCCTTCCAGGTGCCGGCAACGCCCTGCACGTCGGCCTGCCCGCCCAGCTTGCCCTCGGTGCCCACCTCGCGTGCCACCCGCGTCACTTCAGAAGCAAAAGACGAGAGCTGGTCCACCATGGTGTTGATGGTGTTCTTCAGCTCCAGAATTTCGCCCTTCACATCCACCGTGATCTTCTTGGAAAGGTCACCGGCGGCCACGGCCGTCGTCACCTCGGCAATGTTGCGCACCTGGCCGGTCAGGTTGGAGCCCATGGAGTTGACCGAATCGGTCAAATCTTTCCACGTGCCGGCTACACCTTGCACGTCGGCCTGGCCGCCCAGTTTGCCTTCGGTGCCTACTTCTCGTGCCACCCGCGTCACTTCAGAAGCAAAAGACGAGAGCTGGTCCACCATGGTGTTGATGGTGTTCTTGAGTTCGAGGATTTCACCCTTCACGTCCACCGTGATCTTCTTGGAAAGGTCACCGGCAGCCACAGCTTTGGTCACGTCGGCGATGTTGCGCACCTGTGATGTCAGGTTACCGGCCATGAAGTTCACGTTGTCGGTCAGATCCTTCCAGGTACCGGCCACACCTTGCACATCGGCCTGCCCGCCCAGCTTGCCTTCGGTACCCACCTCGCGCGC
>NZ_JBFUBK010000216.1:0-1334 GCF_056405815.1 Pseudomonas sp. P1_F1_2
GCATTTACCCTTCAGGAGTCGAAGGATTTTCTGTAGGGTCGAGCGCAACAGATTGGCCAGAAGATCAACAAGAGGCAGACATGCAGACCGAGTTCCCCACCCAGCCAAGTTACCGCACCCAGCGCGAACAGTTCATCGCGGCAGCCACCGCGGCCGGTGCGACGTTGACCGAGTACCCGCATCCGCTCAAGGGGCCTTTCGGTGAGTCGTTGAGCACCGATGTGGCGGTGCTGGGCGATCCGGGCGCCAAGCGGTTGCTCATCGCGTTGAGTGGCACCCATGGCGTCGAAGGCTTCTACGGGTCGGGTTGCCAGATCAAATGGCTGCAGGAGTTGGGCAAGCGCTCACTGCCGACTGACGTCGCCGTGGTGTTCATACACCTGATTAATCCTTGGGGCACCGCGTGGCTGCGTCGGGTCAACGAGGACAACATCGACCTGAACCGCAATCACCTGAACTTCGAGCGTGCGTTGCCGGACAATCAGGCTTATGCAGCGCTGCATGAGATCTATGCCTGCACCGAACTGCAAGGTCCTGAGCGTGAGCGTACCGATGCCTTGCTCGACGAGCAGATTCGCCAGCATGGCTGGCCGGCGGTGATGTCGATTGTCGAGGGCGGTCAGCACAGTCACCCTGATGGCCTGTTTTACGGCGGGCTGGCGCCAAGCTGGTCGAACCGCACATTGCACGCGATCATGCAAAAGCACATGGCCCATGCCGATGTGGCCATGTGTTTCGACTTGCACACAGGGGCCGGTGAGTACGGTCATCCGATGTTGCTGACGATCACCGAAACGGCTTATCCGGCCCTTCCAGACGCGCAGGCCATTTACGGCCCATGGCTCTATACGCTGCTGACCGGCGCCGACACATTGAGCGAAACCGGCGTGGCGGCCACGGCGACCGGCTACACCTCGCAGGCGTTGGTCGATGCCTTGCCCCACGTACGGCTGATGCCGTTTGTCATCGAGTGTGGGACGTATCCGGGCGCGGACGTGCATCGCCATTTGCGCGATGACCACTGGCTGCATCTGCATGGTAATCCGAGTGATGCCGTGGGGCGCGGGATCAAGCTGAATCTGCTGGAGCAGTTCTATCCGGCAGACAGCGACTGGCAGGCGATGGTCTGGCTGCGCACCTGGCAGATTTGGGAGCGGGCGCTGTCTGCACTGCCGACGATTCGCACCTGACGCGGATGACCTTGAACCCTTGCGGTTCAAGGTACTTTTCTCGAGGCATAAAAAAACGGCCTACCTTTCGGTAAGCCGTTTTTAGTACTTGGTGGCTACACAGGGACTTGAACCCCGGACCCCAGCATTATGAATGCTATGCTC
>NZ_JBFUBK010000217.1:0-1315 GCF_056405815.1 Pseudomonas sp. P1_F1_2
GCAGCAGCGGCCGGTGCTTCCTTGGCCTTCTGCATCATGGCTTTGACGTAAACCTGCACGTCTTCTTTCAGGATGCGACCGTGCGGGCCACTGGCGCCGACGGCGTTCAGCTCGACGCCGAACTCACGGGCCAGTTGGCGTACAGCCGGGCCGGCGTGAACCTTGGCGCCTGGCTTGGCCGGTGCAGCGGCAGGTGCAGCAGCTACCGGAGCAGCAGYCGGTGCGGCGGCAGGAGCTGGAACGCTCGGTGCAGCAACGGCCGGAGCCGGGGCAGCGGCAGGCGCAGCGCCTTTGACTTTGAGCGTGAGGATCAGGTCGCCGGTGCCGACTTCGTCATCGAGCTTGATGGAAACGCTTTCCACCACGCCAGCGGCAGGCGACGGGATTTCCATGCTCGCCTTGTCGGATTCCAGGGTGATCAGCGACTGGTCGGCTGCAACGGTGTCGCCGGCCTTGACCAGGACTTCGATGATCTTGGCCTTGCCCGACGAACCGATGTCCGGAACGTGGATGTCCTGAATGCTGTCGGCAACCGGTGCAGCCGGGGCTGCTGCAGGAGCAGGCGCAGCGGCAGCAGCTGGAGCGGCAGCCTGGGCTGGAGCAGCAGCCGGTGCCGCGGCACCCGCCACTTCCAGATCCAGGATCAGGTCGCCAGTGCCGACTTCGTCGTTGAGCTTGACGCTGATGGCCTTGACCACGCCAGCGGCAGGCGACGGGATTTCCATGCTCGCCTTGTCGGACTCCAGGGTGATCAGCGATTGATCAGCTGCGACGGTGTCGCCGACCTTGACCTGGATCTCGATGATCTGGGCCTTGCCCGCCGAACCGATGTCCGGCACGTGCACTTGCTGAACGCTGGCAGCAGCCGGCGCAGCAACAGGAGCAGCGGCAGGCGCAGCAGCCGGTTTGGCTTCAGCCTTGGCGGCTGGTGCAGCGGCAGCCGCAGGGGCCGCGGCTGCGGCACCTTCGACTTCCAGCTCCAGCAGTTCGTCGCCTTCTTTCAGGCGATCGCCCAGCTTCACTTTCAGGCTCTTGATGATACCGGCCTTCGGCGCAGGCACTTCCATGCTCGCCTTGTCCGACTCAAGTGTCAGGATGCTCTGGTCGGCTTCGATACGGTCGCCGACCTTCACAAACAGTTCAATTACTTCACCTTCACCGCTGCCGATGTCAGGTACGCGAATGAGTTCGCTCACAGAATCTCTCCTCAGCAGTCCAGTGGGTTGCGTTTTTCCGGGTTGATACCGAACTTGGCAATGGCTTCAGCCACGACCTTAGGTTCGATGTCACCACGGTCAGCCAGTGCTTCCAGGGC
>NZ_JBFUBK010000218.1:0-1256 GCF_056405815.1 Pseudomonas sp. P1_F1_2
GCAGTCGTAAATCCTGAGCACACGTTTTACCTGAAAGACCGCAGTGACTGATTTTACGACTGCTGCGCAGCCGGACGCCGGCTTCGCCAGCTGCTACAGGTCGCGGGGGCTCAGTAATCCTGGCGCTTGCGAAAGGCCCAACGCCCGGCGATCACGGTAAATGTCGCCACCAGCGCCACCAGAATCCAGAACCCTTCGGGGTCACCCGACAGCGGCACTCCGCCGACGTTCATGCCAAAGAAACCGGCAATGATGTTGATCGGCAACGCGAGCACCGTGACCACGGTCAGGGTAAACAGGGTGCGGTTGCTCTGTTCGTTGAGGTTGGCGGCGATTTCTTCCTGCAACAGCTTGATCCGCTCACCCAGCGCCGTGAGGTCGTTGATGATCAGGGCGAACTCTTCGGTGGACTTGCGCAGCTCCTTGACGTCCTCCTTCTGCAACCATTGCGGCGGCCGATTGAGCAGGCGCAACAGCGAACCCGGTTCCAGCGCCAGCAGACGTTGCAAACGCACCAGCACCCGGCGGTTGGCACCCAGTTCAGCGCGGTTGGTCGACAGGCGTGAAGAGAGCAACTCATCTTCGATCTGATCGACACTCTGGCTGGTCTTGCGCACGATTTGCGTCAGCACTTCGCCTTGATCACGCAGCAAATGCACGAGCAGTTCCAGCGGCGAGCGAAAACATTCACCGGCCTTCACCGAGGACCGCAACTTATCCACCGAGTGCAGCGGTTGCAGGCGCGCGCTGATGATCAGCCGGCTGCGGGCACACACCCACAGCGTCGAGACATCCGAGGAAACCATGCTACTGAGGTTGAACACCACATCGTTGACCACCGCCAGCAAGGCCGAGTCCACATGCTCGATGCGGGTCGACCGGGAGCCTTCATGCAAGGCTTCGAAAAACTCCTCCGGCAGCTCCAGATGGCTTTTCATCCAGCGCTCGCACGCGGCGTGGGCCAGGTTCAAATGCAACCAGAGAAACTGCTCGTCGTCTTCGGGGTGTTGCAGGTAGTGCAGCGCCTTGGCCGAATCAATCTCCCGACCTCGTTCACCGGGACGAAAGCTGAAACCGTAGAGCAGGCCGAACAGATCGGTGTCGCGATGGCTGTGGTCGATGCTGTGGTTCATGAGTGCTCGCAAGGGGTATGCCGCTCCATGTAGCAGCTGGCGAAGCCTGCGTTCGGCTGCGAAGCAGTCGTCAAACCTGAGCACGCGGGCTTGCTGACACAACGCATTGCCTGATTACACGAC
>NZ_JBFUBK010000219.1:0-1174 GCF_056405815.1 Pseudomonas sp. P1_F1_2
GGATATGACATCTGTGGGTGAGTCGATCTAGAAGAGCGGTCGTCATTTTTGCATCACCAAAGACACTGGCCCATTCTCCAAAGCTCAAATTGGTCGTAATTACGACACTAGTTCTTTCGTAGAGCTTGGAAAGCAAGTGAAAGAGGAGTGCACCTCCTGACTCGCTGAACGGCAGATAGCCCAGCTCATCCAGAATCACCAGATCCACGTACATCAACCGATGAGCGATCTGCCCTGCATTGCCATTGGCCTTCTCAAGCTCCAGAGCGTTGACCAGCTCAATCGTGGAGAGGAATCGGACACGCAAGTGGTGATGCTCAATGGCCTGGACTCCTATCGCAGTGGCCAAATGAGTCTTTCCGGTGCCTGGGCCACCAACCAGAACGATGTTTTGAGCCTTGTCGAGGAACTCGCATCGATGCAACTGGCGCACCATTGCCTCGTTCACTTCGCTGTGGCTGAAGTCAAAGCCTGCCAGGTCCCGGTATGCAGGGAACCTGGCCAACTTCATTTGGTAAGCCATGGATCGCACTTCACGCTCCGCGGTTTCGGCTTTGAGCAACTGGGCAAGGATCGGCTGAGCGGCCTCGAACGCAGGGGCGCCTTGATCCCCTAGCTCGGCTACAGCCTGAGCCATGCCGTGCATTTTGAGTCCCTTTAGAAGGGCTACGATTGAATTTGAGGCCGAATCACGTGCCATGGCGCAGCTCCTGGTTCTCCTCGACCTCCCGAAGCGAGTCATAGCGCCCGACGTTGGCCTGTGGCTCCCTGGCCAGCTTCAGGGCCTGAGGGGCGATGACCTCGGGAACGGCGGTCTTTCCATCCACCAGGCGGTGCAGCACGTTCAGGATATGGGTCTTGGTTGCAACTCCAGCATCCAGGGAGGTCTCTATGGCTGCCAGCACCGCTTGCTCGTCATGCTGCATGTGTGGATCTGCCTCAAAGTGCGCCGCTGTTTCCGCGATTTTGTTGCCTCGATTCCCAGCCAGGTGGCCAGCTTCTCAGCGTAGGGATCGAGCTTAGTTGAGCTGACCCGCCTTGGGTACTTGGGCTCGCTCTCTTCCGATCGCAGGTGCTTCTTTATTGTGTTGCGAGCCAGGCCTGTACGCCTTGAGATCTCGCGAATGGACATCTGATCCCGCAATGCCCAACGTCTGATGACATTCAATGTCGC
>NZ_JBFUBK010000220.1:0-1012 GCF_056405815.1 Pseudomonas sp. P1_F1_2
CGAACTTGAACTTGGCAATGGCTTCAGCCACGACCTTAGGTTCGATGTCACCACGGTCAGCCAGTGCTTCCAGGGCTGCCAACACCACGAAATGACGGTCRACTTCGAAGAAATGACGCAGTTTCTTGCGGCTGTCGCTGCGGCCGAAACCGTCGGTGCCCAGGACTTTGAATTCCTTGGACGGGACCCACTGACGAATTTGCTCAGCGAACAACTTCATGTAGTCGGTAGAAGCGATCACCGGACCTTTACGGCCGTTCAGGCATTCTTCGACGTAGCTCAGTTTAGGCTTCTGGCCCGGGTGCAGACGGTTGGTGCGCTCTACGGCCAGGCCGTCGCGACGCAGTTCGTTGAAGCTGGTAACGCTCCATACGTCAGCGCCGACGTTGAACTSTTCACGCAGRATCTTCGCCGCTTCACGCACTTCACGCAGGATGGTGCCGGAGCCCATCAGCTGAACGTGGTGCGCCGCTTCGCGGGTGTCTTCYTCRAGCAGGTACATGCCYTTSWTGATGCCTTCYTCGRCACCGGCCGGCATGGCTGGCTGCTGGTAGGACTCGTTCATCACGGTGATGTAGTAGAARACGTCCTGYTGCTCTTCGGTCATCTTCTTCATGCCGTCCTGAATGATCACCGCCAGCTCGTAGCCGTAGGTYGGATCATAGGTGCGGCAGTTCGGGATGGTRGCRGCCAGGATRTGGCTGTGACCGTCTTCGTGTTGCAGGCCTTCGCCGTTGAGCGTGGTCCGGCCGGCGGTGCCGCCGATCAGGAAGCCACGGGTACGGCTGTCGCCAGCGGCCCAGGCGAGGTCGCCGATACGCTGGAAGCCGAACATCGAGTAGAAGATGTAGAACGGCAGCATTGGCTGGTTGTGGCTGGAGTACGAAGTACCGGCAGCGATGAAGGAGCTCATGGCGCCTGCTTCGTTGATGCCTTCTTCGAGGATCTGGCCCTTCTTGTCTTCCTTGTAGAACATCACCTGGTCTTTATCGACTGGCTCGTAGAGCTGGCC